>JAUZRX010000052.1 GCA_030949985.1 Acidobacteriota bacterium | reverse complement strand
GGCGGCGCACCGGTGACGCGCGGCGTGATCGCGACTAACCGGATGGCCGTCTACCTGCCGGACGCGAACGTCATCCTCACTGGCCACACTCATGACGAGTGGCTCGTGCCCATCGCACGCGAGCGATGCAACGGCCACGGGACGGTCTACCGCGACGAGCAGTTACACGTCCGCGTGCCCGGCTACAAGGGCGCGGAGGATCCAAGCTCGTGGGCGACACAGCGCGGGTACGCGCCCAAGACAACCGGCGCGGCGTGGCTGGCTATCTACCGTGACGGGCCGCGCGTGGCCTACGAGGTACAGAGGGCGCGATGAGTACAGATCCTCCGACGGGTGCGCTGGTGCTGGTGACGTGGGCCGACGCGATGCAGAGCGTCGATGGCGACATGGGCGACGCGAGCGTGGGCGTGTGGCGCACGCCAGGGGTGTGGGGCGGCCGGTCGGTCCGCGAGGTGTGCGGGCACGACGTGCCCGTGGTGCTCGTGGGCCTGTCCGTGTCCGCCGAGACGGGCGAGACGGACGGCTGGCTGGCCATCCCTGACGAGTGGCTGCTGTCCATCGAGCGCCTGGTGACCGTCTCGCCGCCGGCCGACGCATGATGCGATACGTGCACGCGGCGGCGTACTCGACGCTCGTCGCCGCCGTGGTGATCGTCGGCGTGTGGGGCTACATGCGCGGCCACCAGGCGCAGACGGCCGCCGATCGCCGTGAGGCGGCCCACGTGGCCGCCCTCGAGCGCGAGGGCGTCACCGTCGCCGACGTGGCCACGCAGCGCGACCTGGACGCGATGGCCGCCGAGATGGGCGCCGAGGTCGCCCGCAGGCTGGAGGCCATCCGCAGCCGCCTGGATGCCCGCGTGGTGGCCGCGATGAGATCGGAGGGGCGGGCAGTGATGGTCGATCCTGGCGCCCCCCCTCCCGCCGGTCGCGACCAGTCCTGTCCGCCCCCCGTACTCGATCTCGGCGTGCAGGTGGCCGCCGTGGCCACCGAGGGCGACCGCGTGATGGTGGCCGGCGAGCAGTGGGCCGAGGACCGCGAAACGGGCCGCAGGTGGACCCGGGCGCTGGAGGCCGACGTGACCGACCTGCTGGTGTCGCGGCCGCGCCGCCGGCCAGAGCGGTGGATGGTGGGCGTCGGCCTGGGGGCCACCGGCGACGGTGTGTCCCAGGTCGTACCTACTCTAGATGGCCTGCTGGTGGGGCCGCCCCTCGATCCTCGCTGGCGGATCCGCGTCCGGCCGTGGGGCGGCCTGACGTATGGCCTGGGCCGGATCCGGGTCGGCGAGGCCGATGTCCGGCCGAGGGGTGTTTGCTGGGGGCTTGCTGGGGGATGCCTTGAGTGAATGGCTGGTGGTGGGGGTCAGTGCGGTGGGAGCGACGCTGTTTT
>JAUZRX010000051.1 GCA_030949985.1 Acidobacteriota bacterium | reverse complement strand
CCACGGGGTGTGGCTGAACTACGTCAAGCTGCGCGCCGAGCGCCAGCCCCGGGCCGGTACCCGGGCCATGCATGCCGGGCTGAGCGACCGGCCCTGGGACTGGACGCGGATCCTCGCCCGCCGGCTCCAGCCCTTCGAGGTGGACCTGCCGCCGACCTGGGAGGCGGTCTATCGCCGCCGCCTGCCCTTCCCGTCCCACCTGGAAGTCAAGCCCCACGACCTGAAGAACGCTGTCTGAGCGCGCCCGGCCGGCCCGGCCGATGGATCCCGGGGCGCCCCCGCGCCCGGCGGCGCCGGGAGGGGGGGCCTGTGGGCGCTCCCCGGGCCGTCACCGGCTGGCGAGGGGGGGGCTGCGGGGCGCACCGGGCGCGCTCCGGGGGCCGGCGCCCGGCAGGAGGGGGCACCCCCCCGGCCGGGCAGCCAGGAACAACCTTGTTCGCTCCACGGTGGGGGGGTTGCCCTGCCGTGCGGAGGAGCCGAGCTTGCCCCCAGAGCCCGCGCCTCCCCCGGCGCAGAGGCCCAGTTGGCGAGGTCACCATGGCAGGTGCTCGTTGCCCGCGATGCGGCGGGCCCCGGGAAGACCGACAGCCCGATCCCCTTTCCCGCTGCGCCTACTGCGGGGCCCTGCTGGCCGCCCTCGAACCGGCCCGGCGCCTCGAGGCCCGGCCGCGGCTGGACGCCGCCGCCGCTCGCCGGCGGGTGGCCCGGACTCTGCTGCGCCGGGGGGAGAGGGGCTGGCGGACCCTCGAACCACGACCGGTGGTCTACCCCCTTCTCAGACAAGCCGATCCGCGTCATCCCTACCAACCCCTGGCCCCCCTGCCGCCGGCCCTGACCGGGCGGTGGCGTCCGTCGGGAGCCGACCTGGTGATCGACGAGAACTGGGCCGCCGCGGGCTCCTGTGCCAGCCGGGTGCCGATCTCCATCGAGCCGCCGGCCGGGGCCTCGGTGGTGTTCTATCCCTTTTTCCGCGTCCCTCTCAGCCGGGGCGACGAAGAGACCGCCGCCTGGGTCGACGCCGTCGATGCCCAGGTCATCCTGCCCGGCGAGTTGGGCCAGGGAGCGGGCGACGATCACCGGGGCCTGGAGCGGGCGCTGACCGTGGGCCTGGCCGGCGGCACGGGAGCGGGACTGCTGCTGCCGCTGCCCCTTTCCGCGGTGGCCGCCACGATGCTGGGAGCCTGGCTCTGGTGGAGGGCCGAGCGGTGGTGAGTCGGCTCCTGACCCCCGCGACCCGGCGGCTGGAAGCCGTCGCCTGCCCCCGCTGCGGGGGCAGTCCCGATCCGGAGGGGGGAGCGGGTTTCCTGGCCCGCTGCCCGGACTGCGGTGTGCTCGGTCGCATCGAAGACGCGGCGGGCGCCGGGCGGCTGGTGGCCCTGCCGGCCGTGGATGCCGACTTCGCCGCGCGGGCCGTGGAAGAGGCCCTGGGGCAGGAAGACCTGTCCGGCCCCTTCCGCCTCCACGACAGCGAGTTGATCTTCGCGCCCTTCTGGAGGATACGCAGCCTGCTGGCGGGCCATCTCTCCGGATTGCGGCGACGTTCCCGGCGGGTGCTCGAACGCACGATCCTCGAAAACGGCAACACGGCCTACCAGTGGACCGAAGTCGACGATGGACGGGAAAAGGTGACCCGGGAGATCCAGCGGGACCACCTGGCCGTGATCTCCGCCTGCCCGCTCGAAGAGTTCGGTGTCCCCACTCTCGACGGGCGGCGACAGGGAAGCGGCGGTCTGGGAGCCGGCCTGCCCCTCGAACAACTGGGCGTCGTGCAGGTCTTCCACCCCGACGTGCGCCGCCAGGGCACCGTGCTCGACCCGCTGCTTCGACGAGACGAGGCCGAGGCCGAGGCCGGCCGCCTGCTCGAACGTGTGCGCGAGGGCCTGTGTGCCGGGCTCGAGGAGGCCTTCAGCGAGACCTCCGTACTGGCCCGGGAAGTCGGACTTCTGTTCTACCCCCTCCACCTGATCCGCTTCCAGGTGGGCCGGCGCCGTGGCAGCGCCGCTGTGGATGCCATCCGCGGCCGGGTGGTAGGGCTGCGCCTGCCCGCGAGCGGCGACCGGCTGCACGATCGTCGGCTGGTGCTGATCGCCTCCCTCGCCGCCGGCTGCCTGAGCGCCGCGACGGCACGCCTGGCCCTGCTGCCACCGCAAGCCCTGGCCGACGCCGACGCCACGGGCTTCCGCCTGCGCCTCCTGGGGGCCGCCCTGGCCGCGGCGAGTCTCTCTGTGGTGAGCCTGCGCCGCTGGATCCACCGCCGCGGGGAGCGCCGGCGATGAAGGCCGCCCGCTTCGTCCCCCTGCTCTGTCCCCGCTGCAGCGGTGACCTCAGCGGCCGTGCCATCGACCGTGTAGCCTTCTGTCGCCCTTGCCGCGCGGCCTACCTCTGTTCGGGACAGGGGCTGGTGGCCATCGAAACCGCCCGGGTGATCGGACCCCCGTCCGGCGAAGGCGCCCTGATCCACCTGCCCTTCTGGGTCGAGGCGCCGGCGGTGATGCCGGCGTTCTACTCCGGTCGCCCCCTGACCCTCAGCCGCGTCGCCGCGCAGCGTCTCGACACCTGGGAGGTGGAACAGGACCTGCCGAATCCGCCTCCTTTCGGCGCCCGCCTGGATCCGACCCGCATCGCCGAGGTGGCCCGCCTCGCCGGCACGCCCCCCCCGAACGGGGTCCCCCTGACCCTGCTGGCCGTGCCCGCCCGCATCGACGGCGCTCAACTCCGGATCCCCGGCTACGAAGGCAAGCTCTACGGCGAGGACGTGGTGGAATCCCGCACCCTGATCCACCTCGCCTGCTGATCGCCCCCCCTCCCCGGACGACGGCCGGGCACTCCCCGGAGCCCCTGGAAGAGGCCCGGGCCCTCCATACATCCCCCGGCCCGCCGACGGCTGCGGAGTTCGCTGGGCTCACCCGCTCCCCCTACAATCGCCGCAGGAGGACGACGATGAGCGACTCGCAGCCGTCTCTGGCCCGGGCCCTGGTCACGGCCCGCCGAGTGGCGGTGATGACCGGGGCGGGGATTTCCGCCGAATCGGGGGTACCCACCTTCCGCGACGCCGACGGCCTGTGGGAAGGACGGCGGCCGGAGGAGGTGGCCACGCCCGAGGCCTTCGCGGCCGATCCGGTGATGGTCTGGGAGTTCTACGATGCCCGCCGGGCCAACCTGGCCCGCTGCCGGCCCAACGCCGGCCATCGAGCCCTGGCGCGACTCGAGAGTATCGTCCCCGAACTGACCCTCGTCACCCAGAACGTCGATGGCCTCCACCAGCTCGCCGGCTCCACCGGGGTCCACGAACTCCACGGCAACATCTGGCGCCTGCGCTGCGAGAGAGAGTGCGGCGTGGACCGGGAAGACCGCCGGGTCCCTCTCCCGCGCCCCCTGCCTCCCCCCTGCCCCTGCGGCGCCCGACTGCGGCCGGGGGTGGTGTGGTTCGGTGAGCCCCTTCCCCCCGCCCCCTTCGCAGCCGCCGAGCGGGCCGCGCGCCGGGCGGAGCTCTTCCTCGTGGTGGGCACATCGGGGGTGGTGGAGCCCGCCGCTTCCCTGGCCCGTATCGCTCACTCGGCGGGAGCACGGGTGGTCGAAATCAATCCCCGGGAAACGGCCCTGAGTTCCGTGGCCCACGACCGGCTGCGGGAGACCGCCGCCACCGCTCTGCCACGGCTGGTGGAGCCCGGAGACCCATCGCCATGAATCGACATCTGCACATCGATCCGGTCGGGGGCGTAGCCGGTGACATGTGGCTCGGCCTGCTGGTGGACCTGGGGCTGGAGCTGGAGGAGATCGAAGCCCTGGTCCGCCGCCTGGGCCTCGAGGGTGTGGAACTGCGCCGGGAAAGCGTGCGCCGCGGCGCCATCGCGGCGACCAAGGTTCACGTGGTGGTCGGCGGCTGGGAAGAGCCGCCCGGAGAGCAGGCCGGAGCCCCCGCCCCCCACGGGCATCACCGCCACCTGGGCGAGATGCTGGCCATGGTGGAGCGGGCGGAGCTGGGTGAGCGGGCCGCCTGCCGGGCCCGGCGCACCCTCGAGGCCCTCTTCGCCGCCGAGGCCCGGGTTCACGGCTGTCCGGTGGAAAAGGTCCACCTCCACGAGGCGGGCGCCGACGACGCCCTGGTGGACATCCTGGGCACCTGCCTGGGGCTCGACGCCCTGGAGATCACCACGGTGAGCTGCAGCACGCCCCTGCGGGTGGGCGGCGGACAGATACGCTGCGCTCACGGCCTGCTGCCGGTGCCGGTACCTGCCGTCAGTGTCCTTCTCGAAGGCCTCGAAATCGAGGGGGGGCCCATCGACAAGGAACTGATCACACCCACCGGAGCGGCCTTGCTCAGGGCGGTGGTGGACGACTTCGGCACCGTCCCGGCCCTGCAGGTGGAGGGTTCGGGCCACGGGGCGGGGGGCCGGGACGATCCGGGTCTGGCCAACGTGCTGCGGGGCCTGCTGGGCCAGGCTCCCGGACCGGCCGCGCCCCTGCGACGGCGGGTGGGAGTGGTGACCACCGCCCTGGACGACATCTCCCCCCAGGATCTGCCTCCCCTGGCCGAGGCGCTGTGGGCCGCCGGCGCCCTGGACGTGTGGACCCAGCCCCTGTCGATGAAGAAGGGCCGTCCGGGCTTCCTGCTGACCGTGATCACTCCCGCCGGGGAAAGCCGCCGGCTGGCCCAGGTGCTGCTGCGGGCCAGCCCCACCCTGGGCGTGCGAGTGCGGGAGGAGGAGCGACTGGAGTGGGCCCGGGATACGATGCCCGTGGAAACGCCTTGGGGCACGGTACGCATCAAGCGCGCCCTGGACAGCGCCGGTCACGTGCTGCGGGGCGTTCCCGAATTCGAGGACTGCCTGGACCTTGCCCGCTCCACCGGCCTCGGAGTGGACCGGGTACGGCGGGCCGCCCACCAGGCCTTCGAAGAAGGCCGCCGGAAAGACACGGAGGAATGAGGCGTGAACCGGGATGAAGGACTGATCTCCATCGACCAGGTGGGCAGCGTGGAGTTGCGCGCCGGGCGCATCCTTGTCGCCGAGCCCCACCCCGAGGCCGACCGCCTGCTGCGCTTGCAGGTGGATCTGGGCGCTGAACAGCGGCAGATCATCGCCGGTATCGCCGAGGCCTACGAGCCCGCAGAGTTGGTGGGACGCACCATCGTCGTGGTGGCCAACCTCAAGCCTGCGCGCCTGCGGGGCCAGATCTCCGAGGGCATGCTGCTGGCGGCCACCGGCGAGGATGGCCGGCCCCACCTGCTGACCCTGGACGGCGATCTGGCGCCGGGCGCCAGGGTGAGCTGAGCACCGTCAGTCGGCCAGACGCTCGGCCAGGGCGCCGAGCGTCTCGGAGTTCCAGCCGCCGGCCACCACTTCCACACCGTCGGCCGTTCCCGAAACGGCCGTGCTCCCCCCTTCGAGCACCAGCACCACGCGCACCCGCCCCGGCGGCTCCGCCGCCAGGGGCAGCAGGGAGGCCCCGCCGACCAGGGTGATCCCGGCGGGATCGACCCAGGGATCTTCGGCCAGCATCTCGAGGGCAGCGAGGACCTGTCGCTCGAGGGCGTCGGGACGCGGCGGAGTCTCGACCACCCACAGGGAGCGCCCCCCCCGCGCCCAGAAGTCGAAGGCCCGGACCGCCGGGCGGGCCCGGCGAGGGGTGTCGGCCCAGACCAGCATCGCCGGACGTCGGGAGGTGGCCGCCTCGCAGCGGTAGACAGCCGCCGGCAGCTCCGAGCCATCGTCGTCGATCAGGCTCAGCTCCTGGCGACAGCCGGCGGCGGGAGGCGGAGGCACGGAGAGTTCCGCCAGGTAGACTGCGGCCCCACCCACTCCCGCGAGCACCGCCGCGGCGATCAGGGCCCAGCGGGTCGAGGGCCTCATGACGGTTTCGTGGGAGGCCTCTCCCCGCCGGATGGGCCCGCCGGATCCGGGCGGGAGGAACGCTTCTGGGCGCACCCTCCCCCTTTGCAGCCACCACCCGAGCAACGCCGCGCCCCCTTGCGCCGGGCCTTGCCGCCTTGATCCGGACCTTCGAGTTCATAGCGCAGGCAGCACATCAGCCGGCCACACTGGCCGGAGATCTTCGACGGGTTGAGGGGCAGGCCCTGGGCCTTGGCCATGCGCATGGAAACCGGCGCGAAACCGTCGAGAAACCGCGCGCAGCACAGGGACTGGCCGCAGTGGCCCACGCCGCCCTGCAGCACCGTGGCGTCGCGCACGCCGATCTGCCGCAACTCCACCCGGGCCCTCAGGCGCCGCGCCATGTCGCGCACCAGGGCCCGAAAGTCCACCCGGCCCTCCGCCACGAAGTAAAAGGTGACCTTTCCCCCCGAGGGGGTCAGATCCGCGCGCAGCACCCGCATGGGCAGCCCATGCTCGAGGACCATCTCCCGGGCGATCTCCAGCCACTCCTGGCGCCGGGCCTCGATGTGGGACTGGCGTTCTTCGTCGGCCCTGCTGGCGCGGCGCAGCACCTTGCCCCGGGGCTTGCGCTCGCCCCACTCCAGTTCGAGGGGCACCCGCACCACCCAGGCGAAGGTCGTCTTGCCGTCGATCTCCACCAGCAGGCGGTCACCGATGCCGAGATCCTCGAAACGGGTCGAGCAAGTGACGGGCTTGGCCTGACCGGGAATCTCCACTTGGATGCTGAGCACGAAGCGATCTCCTCCGACGCCAATCGTAACCGATCCCCGCCACCCTTCCCCATCCCCCGCGCGCCCCGCCCCACGCAGCACACCCCGCGCAAACCCATCCCGCTAACTCGTAGGAGACGTGGTGAGCGAAGCCAGCCCTCTCCTCAACGTGCATCTGGAACACGATCCGAATCCCCGACAAACGATCACCACACGACAGCCACCGGACTTACATCGCCTGCCGTGGCACTTTCCAAGAAGAGCTTTGCTCCTCCCACCCACCGGCGTACCGTTATCCTCGAGTGCAGAACGTTCCGTAACCAGGAGGGGAGTCCATGATGCGTACGATCCGGCGGAACAACCCGTTCAGCTCTCTCCCCCTCTCTTCGCTTTGACCATGTTTTCGCTCTTCGGCGCAGGCTTCAGCTTCGCCCAGCAGCAGGTGGGCTACGGCTGCTTCTCCGAGCCGGTGGACATGGACGAGGCGCTCCTGCTCGAGCACCCGGGGCCGATTTACGCGATTCTCTGCCCCGATCCCATCGATCCACCGTGCACCGAGCCGGCTGCGCCCCAGGTCTCCCCCGTGCTCAAGCGGGGCACCTCCGAGACCTCGCATCCATGCCCAGTCGCGGCCTGACGGCAACTCGGCCTACAGCAACATCTGGTCCGAGGGCAACAAGGGGTACATCTCGTCCCGAGATGCCGTGCGACCCGAGTTCCGCACCTACAACGGCACCGCCGCCGTCTTCGAGGCCGCCGGCCTCGAAAAGGGCACATCCCACCGTTTCCGGGTGTCCTTCTGCCGCGAGGAGGACGGCGTCACCGGCTGCACCTGCCGGTCCGAGTGGACCGCCGCAGACACGCCGGGGACCTTCACCTCGGCGCCGGTCTCCCACGAAACACCCCAGCTTCACGAGGACTACTTCGATTGCCGCGAGCCCAAGCCCAAGCGCAAGCGAACCGGCGCTCTGCCCGCCGGCGGACGGGGCGACGGTATCGGCCCCGACGAGGCCTGGCAGGACGAGTGGCTGCTTCCCAACGGTTCGTCCCTCGACGTGGGCAACGGAGCCCACATCAGTGAGGACGCCGCGAGCGTACCCTTCGCCCTGGTGCCCACCCAGTCCTTGCTCGGCCTCCAGGCCGTCCAGGCCCAGGACCCCCACGTCTGGGCCGAGGTGGAGTTTCAGAGTCTCTCTACCGCGGAAGTCCCCAATCCGGGCAATGCCCAGAGCTACAACCTGGAGCTTCACGCGCGGTTTCTTTCCGTCGGCACGATCAGCAATTACATCATCTATTCCTACATGCTGAAGTTCCTCTACGAACCTGATGATTTCTCCCTCACTTCCACGCCCACCCTCAGGGTGTACCGCAACAACGGTACTCCGGTGGGCACCCAGGGGGACCTTGTCGGTAGCGTCACGCTGGCCGACTTGGAGACCGCCGACCCCTCCGACGACTGCAAGGACATCGACCAACTCGAGAACGGGAATGTGGATGCCTTGTTGCAGATTCGGGTTGAGAATGGGCAGAACAACCCGACGATTCATGCAACGGTCGCCCGGGGATGCACACTGACGAGCTGCTCGCACATCTGCAACAGGAGCGTTTCGGATCTACAAACCGTTCCAGGAGATCCCCTTTACGAGGCAAAGAATCGCTGGGCGATCTTCACTCACCATTGGGATCACCGGCTGGATGTCTTCCGTGTGGGGAGCACGCTTGCGCCATGAGCGGCTCAAGTGTTGCCGCAAAGGCCCTCCGGATCTACGCACTTGCAGCTCTCGGAACTGCTACAGGCGTTCTCGGCTCGGCGACCGCGCAAGCGCCAATCGTCATCGACCTGGCGACGGACACCGATTCTCTGCGTATCGACAGCACCGAGGTCAACGACGAACTTGGACGGGAAGCGGTGGCTTGCGACCTCAATGGCGACGGTATCCAGGATCTGGTCATCGGCGCCCCGGGAGCATCCGGCGTAACCAACGAACGATGGCAGGCGGGGGAAGTTTCGGTGATCTATGGCCGCCGAGGCCGCTGGGCCGGCGTCTTTCCAGTCGAAACCCTCCACGATCTCTGGATCATCGGCGAAGGGGGCTACGACGACCTCGGCGAGGGGCTGGGCTGCGGCGACCTCGACGGGGACGGCACCGACGATTTGATCCTCGGCGCTCCTCTGGCGGACGCCGAAGGCAATCTCAAGGATGCCGCGGGTCAGGCTCACATCATTTTCGGCGATCCGGCTCTGAGCGGCACCATCGATCTCTTCTACGATCCCGGAACGGTGATCTACGGCGCCCGGGCGGACGACCGTTGCGGCGACGAGGCCATTCCCACCGGTGACGTGAACGGCGACGGCCTGGTTGACCTGGTCTTGTCCCGTAATCGATCCCATGGCAAACAGCAGTTTTTGCTCTTCACCGGCCGTTTCGACATTCTCTTCGGACGCTCCACGTGGCCGGCAGTGATCGATCTCACCAGTGACAGCGATGTCACCGTGTGGGGGAAGGAGCAGTCCGACTTCATGGGTATCAACATGGGTGCCGCCGATCTCGATCAAGACGGCACTGTCGACATCATCGCTTCGGCCAGCGGCGCGGACGGCCCAGGTAACACCAGAGATCGGACGGGCGATCTCTACGTCTTCCGAGGCAGGCCGAATTGGCCACCGGAAATCGAGCTGCGCCTTGTCGACTCCGATCTGACGGTCTACGGCCCGGACGCTCTTGACCGAATCTGCAACCCGGACCACTTGGCCACGGGAGACCTCGACGCGGACGGAATGCCGGAGATCTTCTGTGGGGCTGTCAATGCGGATGGACCCGACAACGGGCAACCCTACACGGGAGAGGCACGCATATACGAACCCGGCGCGACTTGGCCGGCAACGGCAGACCTCCTGACGGACACCGACTACGTGGTTTATGGACAGGAAGCCGAAGATCAAGCGGGCGAGGTCCAACTGGGGGACATCAACGGCGACGGCGCAGATGACATCTGCCTCAGCGCAAGCGCCGCCGACGGACAGGACAATGCGCTTGTTGGCTCGGGAGAGGCGTCGGTCTACTTCGGGCCGTTTTCTTTTCCTGGAGAGAACCAGATCGGGGATCCGGACGAGGATGTTCACATTTACGGCCCCGACGAGGACGGGGCTCTCCATTTCGAATCCCCGGTCGACATCAACGCCGACGGCATCGCCGACATGGTTCTGGCTTCCTCGGTGACCGGCGGTACTCGCGTCTCCTCGGTCTGGGTGGTCAGTCCGGTGGACATGGACGGTGACGGCATCACCCAGCTCGCCGACAACTGCCCCCTGGTGGCCAACGCCGACCAGGCGGACGGCGACGGTGACCTGGTGGGCGATGCCTGCCAGGACGACTACGACGGCGACGGCCAGGCGGACGCCGCCGACTGCGCCCCCAGCGACAGTAGCGGGGGCGTCCCCGAAGAGGTGGCCGGCGTGCACCTGGAAGGATCCTCTCCCACGGTGATGACCTGGCAGCCGGCTCCCTTCGGCGACCTCTACGATGTCTCACGGGGGCTGCTGAGCCAGCTCGCGGGCGACGACTACGGCGCCTGCCAGAACCACCGCGACGCCGACCGCAGCGACACCCGATTCGAGGACGCCGAGACTCCCCCCCCCGCCGACGGCTTCTTCTACCTGGTCCGCGCCTTCAACCGGGTCTGCCCCGCCACCGGCCCCTGGGGTCGCCACAGCGACGGCACAGCCCGCGCCAACACCAACCCTGACGCCTGCCCTTAGACTTCGGCTCGAGTGCAGCGACCCACGCAGCAAGAGCGGGGCTTGGCCGCCCGGGCGGGTAGCCGCTATGCTGGCGAGGAAAGGGCGAGAGTGTGGGAAAGAGCAAGAGGGACGGCGGCCAGCGCTACCGGAACCTGGCCGTCCATCGCCAGGCCCGCCGGGACTTCGAGATCATCGAGACCTACGAGGCCGGCATCGCCCTCGAAGGCACCGAGGTCAAATCCTGCCGCGAGGGGCGGATCCAGATCAAGGACGCCTACGCCCGGGTGAAAGACGGCGAGGTGTGGCTCCACGACTGCCACATCGCCCCCTACTCCCACGCCACCCACAGCAACCACGAGCCCGAACGGGTGCGCAAGCTCCTGCTGCACCGCCATGAGATCGCCCGCCTGCTGGGCAAGACCGAGCGCAGCGGTTTCACGCTGATCCCCCTACGCTTCTACATCGAGGGTTCGTGGATCAAGGTGGAGATCGCCCTGGCCCGGGGTCGAGCCAAACACGAGAAGCGGGACGCGATCAAGAAGAAGATACAGGAGCGGGAGATTCAGCAGGCGATGCGTGCCCGGGGCGGGGGTCGCTGACCCCTTCGGCTTCCAGGTCGATCCGCAACCGCCCCGCACCGGCGGCCGACTGGGCCGAGAAGACGATCGCCGCCGGGCGCATGGGTGGCAGCGCCAGGGCGATGGTGATCTCTCCGCTGGCACCCGCGTGCCCCTCGAAGAGCCGGGCCGGATCGAACCCCGGCGACACCAGGCGAGCCGAGACCTCCACGCCGGGGGCCGCTTCTCCCGCAGGGCCGACGATGGAGAGGGTGCCGCTCAGGCCAAAACGGCAGGCCTCGTCCGGCTTCCAACTCAACTCGAGGGGCATGATCACATCGGCGCTCAGATCACCGCCGAGCAGGCCGTCTTCCAGGTCGCCGAACACATCGGCCAGGGTCGGGGGACCGCCGGGCACGAAGCCGCCGTGCCGCGCCCGCCTGACCAGGTCACGGTGCTGAGCTTCCAGGCGACGGGCCAGGGCCCGGTCCAGTTCGTGGCCTTCGAGACCCTGGTCGAGCAGATCCCGGTAGCTCGTCTTCTCCTGGTGGAGGATCTGACCGCCACAATAGACGAGACTGTCGAGGATCGGGTTGTCGAGTCCACGGTCCTCGCTCTGCACGTGATAGGTCACGCCGTCGAAGTTCACATCGGTATTGAATCCGGTCAGCATGGTCTCGCCCTTCGCCGGGAATGTCGGCTCCGGGACCGGCCAGGTCAAATCCCGGCGAAAGGAACCCGAACGGGGGGACCGAGCCCACCGGCCGACGCACGCCCGGCGACGGTCAACGACGCAGGCGGGAGGGCAGCCGGGGCGCAAGGGGGCGAGGCCCTTCGTCCTTGACGTGCCCCAGGCGGCTGACCGCGTGCTGCACCCGGCGCCGGAACTCCTTGACATCGAAGGCCGCAAGGCGCTCGGCGGCCTCGTCGAGGATGGTGGCGATCTCCGCGTGGCCGGCGGCCCGCACCTCGCCCCGGACCTCGTCGAGACGGGTGCTCAAGCGGGAAAGCTCGCCGAAACGCAAGCTGTTGAGGGTGTCGATCAGGGCCTTCTTGTTCATGGGCCGCGTATTCTATCCCGCCTCGGGGGCCGTGCCAGCAGGGCTCGAGGCCCAGCCGCCCGCCACCAGAGAATCGATGATGAGCCGGCCTCGATGGCCCCAGATCGGATGTTCTTCCAGCGAGCGCCGCTCGGCGATCTCCAGGGCCACCCGGGCCGGGGGAAGCTGCCGCCGTGCGGCCTCCTCCAGCACCGCCAAGCCCAGGCGGTAGATGCTGTTCTCCCATTGATCGCCCAGGTGCGCCTCGAAGGCCGGATCCTGGTCCACCGAGCCGAAGGGCTCGTCGGCACAGTTGACGATGCCCATCCGGTTGACCAGGAAATCAGGCATGTAGAGCACGCCCCGCTCGGCCAGGGCCAGGTCGTCCCGCTGGTCGTCCTCGAGTTGGTTGTTCGCCGCGCCGCAGACGACAGGGGCGCGAATACCCGGAATCGTCGCCGGCGAGAGGATACCCCCCGTCGCGCAGGGCGCGAGCACGTCGGCCTCGGCGGCGAGGATCGACAGGTCGCCTCGCTCCACCGTGCGCAGGTCCATCTCAAGCTCCGGGTAGAGCCGGCGCAGGGCAACGGGGCGCCGGGGATCCAGGTCGGCACCGATGACCCGGGCCACGCCTCGCTCCTGCAGGAAGCCGATCAGGGGTTCGCCCACGTGGCCCAGGCCCTGGATCGCCACGGTCTTGCCTGCCAGGCCGCCCCGCCCCAGGTGTTCGAGGGCCGCTTCCATGCCCCGCACCACCCCCAGGGCCGTGGGCACCGAAGGATTGCCGCTGCCCCCCAGTTCGGGCGGAATGCAGGTGGTAAAGCGGGTGCGGGAGAACACCGCCGCCATGTCCTCCACCGAGGTACCCACGTCTTCGGCCGTCACGTAGCAGCCCCGCAGGGAGGAGATGAAGGCGCCATAGTCCTGGTAGACCCGGCGGCGGTACCCGGGATCCGCCGAAGCCGCGCCGCTGTTGCGCGCCATCACGCCCTTGCCCCCACCCCACCACAGCCCCGCCAGGGCGTTCTTGAGGGTCATGCCCCGGGCCAGCCGCAGGCCGTCGCGGATGAGATCCTCCACCGTGTCGTAGTGCCAGTAACGCACCCCCCCCGCAGCCTGGCCGCGACAGGTGCGATGCACGGCGGCGGCCTGGAGCACACCACTGGTCGGCCCGACCTGGGCGAAGAAACCCTCGTGGTGGTCGAAGTCCCGCCGATCGCCTTCCAGGAGCGCGGCCAGGGGCTCGAGGACGGGATGGGAAGCCCGCACCCGGCCCGCGTCCCGGTCCCAGACCAGGTAGAAGCGTTCGATGCCCTGCTCGCCGAGGGCCTGGACGAAGCTCTGGGGAGAGAGCCGGAGCCAATCGATAGATGTCATGGTCGTATCACCAGCAGGAGGGGGGAGCGCCCAGCTTGCCGCGAAAGCCGGGCGGCCACAAGCCGGGGGATAATCGTCCCATGCCGGCCATCAGCTACCAGCTCCTGATCCTCCTGGGGCGGCCCGTCCGGCTGCAGGTGGGAGCCCTGGGGCGTTTCTGCTTCCCGGCCGGGCGATGGGTCTACACCGGCAGCGCCCGTCGGCACATGGATGCCCGCCTGGCTCGTCACCTTGCCGGGCCCGCGGGCAAGCGCCTGCGCTGGCACATCGACTACCTGCTGGCCCATCCCGCCGCGCGGATCGTCGCCTGGCGCCGCTCTCCGGTGGCCGAGTGCCGCCTCCAGGCCGCCACCCCGGGAGACACTCCGATCCCCGGATTCGGCGCCTCCGATTGCCGCGCCGGTTGCGGGGCCCATCTCAAGCTGCTGCCGGAGGCACTGGGGGATCCGCCGGGAAGGGGCTGGAAAACCCCGTGAACCGGCCGTGATAGTCTCGTGAGTTCTGCCGCGTAGGATGGCATCAGCCACCGCTGACGAGGAAACCCCGCATGGCCAAGCGCGCCCTTGCGATCGAAGACGACCCGGACCTGCGCCGGCTGATCACCCTGCACCTGGAAGACCTGGGCTGCGAGGTGGTGGCCGCAGCGACGGGCCGGGACGGGCTGGAGCAGCTCGAAGCGGCGCCTCCCGACCTGGTGGTGCTCGACCTGATGCTTCCCGACCTCGACGGCCTGGAGATCTGCCGGCGAATCCGTGAGCGGGACACCTGGATCGGCGTGCTGATGCTCACGGCCCGCTCCTCGGAAGCCGACCGGGTGCTGGGCCTCGAGCTGGGGGCCGACGACTACCTGACCAAGCCCTTCAGCGTCCTGGAATTCAGGGCCCGCATCAAGGCCCTTTTCCGCCGCGCCGATGCCCTCACAGCCCCGGCACGCTCCGACGAGGCTCCGGCCCCGATCCGCGCGGGGGAGCTGACCATCGATCCCGGCCGACGACAGGTCCGGCGAGGAGAGGAGAGGATCGAGCTGACTGCCCGCGAATTCGACCTGCTGTGGGCCTTCGCCCGCCACCCGGGACAGGTCTTCACCCGGGCCCAGCTCCTGGACCAGGTCTGGGGTTACGGCCACGAAGGATACGAGCACACCGTCAACTCCCACATCAATCGCCTGCGGGGCAAGATCGAGCGGGATCCACGCAACCCCCGCTTCATCCTCACCGTCTGGGGGGTGGGCTACAAGTTCGGTGAGTTCAAGGAGAGCCCGTCGTGATGCCCCGTTCCCTCTATGCCTCCCTGGCCCTGGGTCTGACGGTGATCCTGATCCTCTTCGGAAGCGCCTACCTGGCGATCACCCTGGTCACCACCCGGCTGCACATCGAAGAACTTCAGCAGGGCCTGCACCGCCATCTGGCGGCCCAGCTCGTAGGCGAGGGCCTGCTTGCCGTCGACGGCAAGATCGACGAGGCCGCCCTCGAGGACATCTTCCACGACCTGATGGTGATCAACCCGGCGATCGAGGTCTACCTGCTCGATCTCGAGGGGCGCATCGTGCGCTACAACGCGCCCGGCCCCCTGCCCCTGACCCGGGTACGGCTGGAACCGATCCGGCGTTTCTTGAACGAACCCGCCGGGCGCATCGTGCGCGGTGACGACCCGCGCCACGCCGGTCGCGAGAAGGTCTTCTCGGTGGCCCCGATGATGGTCGGTAACGACTACTGGGGCTACCTCTACGTGATCCTCGGGGGCGACGCATACGCCTCCGTGGCGGCGATGCTGCAGGACAGCTACATCCTGCGCCTCGGCCTGGCCGGGCTGGCCGTGGTACTGGCCGTGGCTCTGGTGGCCGGACTGCTGCTCTTCGGTGTGCTGACCCGGCGACTGCGCCGACTCAGCGACGCGGTGGAGGCCTTCACCGCCCGGGACTGCCGAGGCACACTCGAGGCGGAGACAGGTGGCCGCGACGAGATCGCGCGCCTGGGAGCCAGCGCCTCCCGCATGGCCGAGCGCATCGGCGAACTTCTGGCCCGGCTCGAAAAGAACGACAATTTGAGGCGCGAGATGGTGGCGGGGGTCTCCCACGACCTGCGAACGCCCCTGGCCTCCCTCAAGGGTTACCTGGAGACCCTGGTGATGAAGGAGGGCAGTCTCTCGGCCCGGCAGCAGCGCTCCCACGTGGAAACCGCCCTGCGTCACGCCGATCGTCTCTCCCGGCTGGTGGATGATCTCTTCGAGCTGGCCAAGCTCGACGCCCAGTTCGAAAGCCCCCGGGCCGAGCCCTTCTGCCTGGCGGAGCTGGTGATGGACCTGATCCAGAAGCTGGAGCTGCGGGCCAGGGAAGCGGGGGTACGCATCGAGGCGCAGATTCCCCAGCACCTGCCCTTCGTCAACGGGGAGATCGGCCTGATCGAAAGGGCTCTCGAGAACCTGCTGGACAACGCTCTGCGCCACACCCCCGCCGGAGGCAACGTCACCGTGCGAGCCCGGCTCGAAGGAGAAGACGCGGTGAGGATCGCCGTCGAGGACACGGGCCGCGGTATCGACCCCGAGCAGCTCCCGCGGGTCTTCGACGCCTTCTTCCGTGCCGCCCCGGCCCGGGAGGGCGAGGGGGGCGGGGCCGGGCTCGGTCTGGCCATCACCCGCCGCATCCTCGAGCTGCACGGCCGCGACGTCTCCGCCCGGAGCACTCCGGGCCGGGGAAGCACGTTCTTCTTCTCCCTGGAGGCGGCCACATCCTGATCCTGGAAGCCGAAGCGGCCGCCAATCCACGGGACCGAATCGTGAACTCCCGGGGAACGCACTGTGAAACGCGACAGGCAAGCTCTATCCCGTGTTCGACCCCGCCTTTCGCGGGGCCGCGAAACCAGGAGAGTCTCATGCGCCGTCATCTTTCACGCGTCCTGTCCCACACCCTGTTCGTGCTGCTCGCGGCCGCCCCGGCCCTGGCCCAGGGCACGGCCCGTTACGAGGTCTCCATCACCAACCTCACCCGCGGCCAGGTGATCACGCCACCGGTGGTGGTCGCCCACGACGCAGGATTCCAGCTCTTCACCCCCGGCATGCCGGCCCGGGAGGGGCTGCGCCCGCTGGCGGAGGACGGCATGACCGCCGCCCTGACCGCGGAGATCGGCTCCGAGCCCGGCGTGATGGCCGTGGCGGTAGGCGACGGCGTGATTCTCCCCGGCCAGACCCTGGCGGTGGAAGTGGAAACCTCGTCTCCCTGGCCGCAAATCAGCGTGGTGGGCATGCTGGCCAGCAGCAACGACGCCTTCCTCGGCGCCGCCGCCCTGCCGGCCCCACCCCCGGGGATTCGCGGGCTGGGCCTGTCGACGGCCCTGGCCCGCCACACCGCCATCGCCTACGACGCGGGCACGGAAGCCAACACGGAGTCCTGCGAGGAGATCCCCGGTCCGCCCTGCGGCAGCCCCGGCGTGCGCCACGAGGAAGGCGCCGAGGGTTTCATCGCCGTCCACCCGGGGCTTCACGGCGGCGCTGACCTGGATCCGGCCGCCCTGGACTGGAACAACCCCGTGGCGCTGATCCGTATTCGCCGTCTGCCCTGACGCGGTCGCCCGAGGCGGGGAGGAAGGCTAGAATGCCTTTCCCCCCGCCTTGGAGACAGCACAGGAATCGCCATGAGAAAAGTCGCTCTCCGCCTGGCCGCAGCGCTTGCCGCCGGGCTCGTCCTCGTCGCCCTCACCCCGGCCTTCGCAGGCGATGCGCCGGCCGGAATCACGGGCAAGGTCTACGGCCAGGGTGTCTCCAGCGCCGAAACCGTGCCCATCTCCCAGCTCCTGGCCAACCCGGAAAAGTGGCTCGGCAAGACGGTGCGGGTGGAAGGCACGATCACCGGTGTCTGCGAAAAACGCGGCTGCTGGATCACCATCGGCTCCGACAAGGAGTTCCAGGATCTCCGGATCAAGGTCGATGACGGAGTGATCGTCTTTCCCGTCGAGGCCAAGGGTCGCTACGCCGTCGCCGAAGGCGTGTTCACCAAGATCGAGATGAGTCTCGAGCAGACCATCCGCTACAAGAAGCACCACGCCGAGGAGCACGGGGAAGAGTTCGACCCCGCCAGCGTCACCGAACCGTTGGTCTTCTACCAGATCAAGGGTACCGGCGCGGTGATCCGCAACTAGGCTCCCGCCGGCGAACCCGATGAAAAACGAAGACCGGCGCCGCCAAGGCTTCTCTTGGCGGCGCTGGAACAATATCCTGCACCGGGATCTGGGTTATTTCTGCGTGGCCCTGACGATCATCTATGCCGTCTCCGGTATCGCCGTCAATCACGTCCACCAGTGGAACCCCAACTACACCTTCGAGCGGATCACCAGGCCCTTCGATCCGGTTCCCGTCGCCGACCGGGAGACCATGGTCGCCGCCCTGGTCGAGGCCCTGGGCCTGCCCGGCCCCCCGGTGCGATCCTTCCGCCCCGCCCCGGAAACCGTGATGCTGTTCTACGACGGATGGAGCGTGGAAGCCCATGCCGAGGAAGGCCGCGCGGTCATCGAACGTCCCCGCGAGCGCTGGCTGCTGCGGGACATGAACTTCCTCCACCTCAACCACGGCAAGGGCCTGTGGACCTGGTTCGCCGATGCTTACGCCGCCGTCCTGCTGCTGCTGGCGATCACCGGGATGTTCGTCCTGCGGGGCCGCAAGGGCCTGGCCGGCCGCGGCAAGTGGTTCGTCCTGGCCGGGTTCGTGGTGCCGATCGTCTTCCTGCTGTTCCAGCGTTACCTGTAAGACACCGCGCTCCCTGCGGATCCTTCAGCGAGCGGCCGGGGCGGCGCCCCGGTCGCCGAAGGGACGGACGGGCTGCACGAGGAGCTGATCGAGGCTGCGCCAGGCATCGTGGAGTTCCTCCCTCCAGCCGTGGCGCACACGGTCGAGGACCAGGGCCTGGGCGAATCCCGCCACCTCGGGGGTGAAGGCGGCGCTCTCGCCACCCGCCGCCTGCTCGAGAGCTTCGAGCAGGACCGACCGCAGGGCGGGCGCGAGGGTGTAGGCGAAATCCCCGCCGCCGGCGGCGGGGCTCTCGTGACGGGCCCGAAGCAGGGCGTGATAGGCGGTGTAGAGGGCCAGACCCTGCTGCCGCTCGGCAAGGCGCCGTCGCGCGATGGCGGCGGGAGAGAGCATGGCCACCCGGCGAAAACGAGCCGCCGCCGCCCGGGCCGCCAGGCGCCGGCTGTCGGAAGCCCCGGAAGCCTCGAGGGCCCGGGCCAGGAACCCCGCTTCCCGGGCCACGAGTCCGGGCAGCGCTTTCTTCACCCAGGCTTCGGGAGCCGGCGGCTCGGCATCCTCGAAAGTCGGCGGCGCCGGCAGGGCGTCGCCCAGGCAGCGCCTCCAGGCCGCCGCCACCCGGGCGGCGATCGCCACCTCGAGACGGTCGGCGCTGCCTCCCCGCACGGCGCGGGCGAGCAGACTCCCCGGCGGCAAGGGCGCCGGCCCCGGCTCGTCGAGCCGGCAGCTCACATCCGGCCAGAGCCGGGTGAGCGCGGCGATCAGGCGACGCGCCTCCCCGTCGATCCGTTCCGACCGCCCGACCGCCTCCCCGCCGGCGAGCGCCGATCCCACGACGCCCGCCAGCAGCAGAAGCACGGTACGCCTTCCCATCAGGCCCTCCTCTCCCCCGCCGTAGATCCGACGACGATGACGAGGCCCACGAGCAGGAGCAGATCGGCCAGCAGGGGCAGACCCCACAGCCCGTAGAGCTTCCAGCCCCCCAGCAGAATCGCGGGTAGGACGCTGCCGACGACCACCGAGGCGGCGCAAGCCACCCGCGCGATCCAGCGCAGCCCCCCGGCCGCCCCCGACAACCGGTGGAAGACCCAGACCTGGGCCAGGGGCAGGAAGGCGAAGTAGTGCGGCCAGGAGGTGCTGACCACGAAAGGAACCATCGCCAGCAGCAGAGCGGTGGCCAGCACGGGGTCCTTTTCCATCACCCGGCGACGATGGATCAAGGCCAGCGAGGCGGCGACGACAAGGCCCCCCGCCACGGTCAGGGCGATCCCCAGCCGGGGCGCGGCATCGCCCCGCCCGTACAGCCGGCGCAACACCACGTGAGACAGGGCCTGCGAGTTGGGATCGCCGGAGACCCATGACTGGGCCTCCACGGCGGCTTCCGTGAGCTGCCCGTAGAAAGAGAGCAGGGCTCCCGGCCCCATCACCCAGGCGGGGAGGAGAAAGAGGAAGGCCGCGGTGGCAGCGGCCATGACCATCACATGCGACCAGCGCCGCCCGAGCACGAAGGGCAGCGCCAGCAGACCCGTGTAGTACTTCAGCGCCGTCGCCAGGGCGATCAGAACCGCACCCATCCCGCCCCGCACGCCGCGGAAGCCGAGCCCCGCCGCGAGAAAGACCAGCGCCGCCAGGGGCGTGCTCACCTGGCCCCACTTGAAGTTGTGCAGCAGGGGAAAACTCGTCAGTTGCAGCAACGTCAGCATCAGCGCCAGAGAGCGGCGCCCCGTACTCAGCCGAAAGACGAGGACGGGCAGCGCGGCCGAGAGCACCTGGACGAGGGCCCAGAGGCCCATGGCGGTCCCCGGCTCGACCCGCGTCAGGGGCTCGAGCAGCAGGGCCAGCAGCGGCGGGTAGAAATAGCCCGCCACCGGGCCGTGAGCCGTGGCGATCTTCTCCGCCATGGGCATGTAGTGATAGACGAAATCGTAGAAAAGCTGGTCACCATGATCGAAGAAATGCACAAAGCGCCGCCAGCTCCCGAAGAAAACGACGTAGCCGCCCACCACGCTTCCCGCGAGCAGCAGGTGGGCCAGCGTCTCCCGCAGCGGCGTGCCGACGACCCGCCGCCACCTCGCCGTCATCACCCGCCCGCCTTCCGGCCGGCGCGCCCCGCCCCCCTGAGCTCCAGGGCCGTGCGGTAGGCCGCGAGGGTGTCGTCCACCAGCCTCTCCGGCGAGAAGCGCTCCCGCACGCCGGCCGCCAGGCCGGCCGTGACGACAGGCCCCCGTCCCTCGAGGGCCCTGCGCAGCAGGCCCGCCAGGGCATCGACGTCTCCCGGCGGGAAGGTCCAGTCGGCGTCGATGCCCACTTCCCGATGGGCCGGCAGGTCGCTGGCGAGGGTCGGCACCCCCATGGCGAGGGGCTCCTTGAGACCGGCGGGCGACCCCTCGCCGGAGAGGGAAGGGAAGACGTAGAGATCGCAGGCCGCCAGCAGGTCCGCCACGTCGCTGCGCTGGCCGACGAAACGCACCTGCCCGGACAGTCCTTTCCCGCGGACCCGGTCCTCGAGTTCTCGCCGGAGTTCGCCTTCCCCGGCGATCACCAGGCAGAACGGTCCCTGCAAACGGGCGGCCGCCTCGATCAGGCTCGCATGCCCCTTGTGCGCGGCGAGAGCTCCCACGCTGACGATCAAGGTCACACCATCGGCCACACCCAGTTCCCGCCGCACGGCCTGGCGGCTGCGCCGGGGCTCGAGCCTCGCAGGGTCGATGGCCGAGGGCACGACCTGGATCTTCTCCGGCGGCACGCCGTCCCGCTCGAGCTGCCGGGCCACACTCCCCGCCACCGCGACCCACAGGTGCGGCCAACCCCGCTTGCGACGCGCCAGCGGATTCCGGCCCAGGGGGAAGTCCACCCGGCGGTGGGCCACCAGCGCCGCGCGACGACCGCAGGCGAAGGCCGCGTAGGAGATGGCGTGGGGGGTGTGACAGGCCACCACCTGCCAGCCGCCCTCCCGGAGCAGTCGCCGCAGCCCGAGGAGGGCCGCCAGGGACCATTCTCCCCGGAAGGGAAGCTCGCTCCGTGCCAGCCCCTCGAGGGAGCCCAGTCGGCGGGCCAGCGGAGCGTCGGGGGGCGTAACCAGTCCCGTGCGGATCCCGCGACGCATCGATCCTTCCACGACGAACGCCACCTGCCGCTGGCCGCCGCGCAGTTCGCGCCCGGTGTCCAGGTGCAACGTGGCGGGCGCGTCACTCATCGCCACCGCCAGCCGCCGCGCCCAGTGCCGCGAGCACCTGCTCGGCGCGGATCTCCCGCATGCAGCGGTGGTGTTCGAGGGGGCAGCGGGCGTCGCCGTGGGGCGAGCAGGGCTGGCACTCCAGGCCCCGGTGCAACACCGGAAAAGGGCGCCCGTCGGCCACCAGGGCCGGATCGGTCGGTCCGAACAGGGCCACCACCGGACGGCCGAGGCCCCGGGCGATGTGCAGGGGGCCGGAGTCGCCGCAGAGCACCACCCGAGCCTGGGTGAACTCCGCCGCCAGCCGGGCCAGGCCGATGCCACAGCGATCGAGCACTTGCCGGCCGCGCCCTTGCACCAGGCGGGTGATCAGCCCCCGCTCGGCGGGACCGCCGTAGAGTGCCACCTGCACCCCGTCCTCACCGGCCAGCAGGTCCAGCAGCCGGGCCACGTGCTCCTCGGGCCAGCGTTTGGTCGCGTAGTTGGCCCCGGGCGCCACCGCCACCAGCCCCCCGCCGTGCCACCCCGCCCGCCGCAGATCCTCCACCGCGCGCTGGAGCCGGACCGGCCCCACCTCGAGGTGCAGCGGGAGGTCGTCGCCGACGGCACCCAGGGCCTCGAGCAGGGCCAGGGGCCGCCCGGGCAGGGGACGCGCGGGACCCGGACGGGGAACCAGGCGGTTGTAGGCCAGCCACCGCCCGGGACCGGCGAAACCCACACGCACCCGCGCCCGCGACAGCGCGGCGAGAAGGGCCGTGCGCGGCGAGCGGGTGACCCCCAGGAAGAGGTCGGGCTCGAGGGCGGCGATCCGGCGGCCGACGGTGAGCAAACCGGCCCCGCCCCGCTGATCGGCATCCTTGTCGTAGGGGAGACGGAGATCCACCGCCGGGTGATCTTCGAGCACTTCCAGCGCCCGCGGGCGCCCCACCACCGTGATCCGGCACCCCGGCCAGCGCCGACGCAAGGCGTCGAGCAACGGCGTGGTGAAGACCATGTCTCCGATGAACGCGAGTTGGGCGACGACGAGGGTGGCGCCGGAGGCGAACGCCATCTCCGTCGCCGGGGGCGTTGAGGTCAAGGAAAGCTCCTGGGACCCGCCTGCCATCGCTTCCCGGTGCGGAAGGCCACGGGGCCGGCGACGATTATCGCCCATCCACAGTCCCGGCGGCGGTCCGCCGGTCCAGGTTTTCAGGGACAGGCGTCGGCGGCGCTGGCCTTCGGGCGGGGATTGCCGCCGCTGTCGGCGCCGTAGGAACCTTCCCCGGAGGCGTTGCGGGCCACGGCCACGAATTCGCTCTGGTCGCTCAGGCTGGGCAGCACGATGGACAGTCCCGTACCCAGGTCCGCCTCGCAGACCGCCGCCAGGGCGCCACCGAGGGCCGAGCGATAGAGCTTGTAGACATCCACGGGCCCTCCGTCCGGGGGCGCCGACCATTTCAGCTCGAATCCGCCGGGATGTTTGGCCACGGTGAACAGGGCGCCGCCCCCCGAGGGGTCGGAGACCTCGCCGGGGAGGGCCGGTCCCACCGGGTTGCAGGTGTAGGAGGTGGCGTCGACCACCACGTCATCGATGTACCAGCCCTCGTCGCTGACCGAGGAGTCGGTGGCAAAACGCCAGCGGAAGCGCACGTCGCCCCCGGCGAAAGACGCCAGGTCCACCTCGACCTCCTTCCAGCCCCCGGAATCCCCGGACCAGGCCTCGCGCCCGCCCAGGGGCGAGCTGGAGCCGCTGGAAATCGTGTTGTCATAGCCGCCACGAACGATCAGCGGACCCGCATCGACCCAGGTGGTGCCGTCGGTGCTGTACTCCAGCACACCGCCGTCGTAGCCCGACTCGGAGTTGATGCGGTGCTGGAAGATCATCTTCGCTTTCTCCGGCAGGGCGGTGAGCGGGGTCATCAGCAGCACCGAATCGCTGACCGAGGCGATGTCGGAGACGAACCAGCTGGTGGTGGGGCTGGCGGCATCGGCGGTGCTCTGGCCCCAGGGGTTGTTGCCCGAAAGGGTCTGCTGGGTCCAACTCCCCACCCCCGATTCCATGTCGTCCTGGAAGATACCGTTCGTCTGGGCCGTGCCGGTGGGCACCTCGAAGTCGGAACTCCAGCTCCCCGGGTCTTCCACCGCGCTCATGTGTACCGTCAGGGCGATGGGCTGACCGCAGGGGTGATCGCCGGGCACCACCAGGGTGAAGTGGGGCGGATCCGAGCGGCGGGTCTGCCCCTGGGGAATGTCGGGCCAGGTGGCCGAGTCATCGGTGATGCTCACTCCCGTGGTGGTGGTGGTCAACGTCCCCGAGACTCCCGTCGCGTCGAGGGTGCCCGTGTTGCTCTCGTCGACCTGCAACTCGATGGTCTCCCCGGGATCCACCACGCCGTCCCCATTGCCGCCGGGGCCGTCGTTGGCCACGTGACCGGCGTAGAGCAACTTGGGCCGCGGCGTACCACAGACCGTCGCGTCGTAGCCGTCCTGGGTCACCACCCCGGTGCCCGAGGGGTCGAGCCAGTCCCGCAGACGGCTGGCCGCCGTGCCGCCCCCGGTCCAGGACACATCGAACTTGCCGAATTCGTCGTAGGTCAGGCTGGTGCAGGAAGCCGTCCCGCCGTGAAGCTGGCCGACGATGCGGTGATTCTGGTCGAAGAGGGGCGAGCCCGACGAACCCGGCTCGGTGGTGCCGTCTTCCCATTCCGTGACACGCCAGTGATCCGGCCCCCAGTTCGAACCGTCGATCAGCGGATCCAGGTTGCGGGAGATGGACTTCTCGTCGTTGTTCGGATGGTGGATGCACCAGCTCTGGGTCGCCGCCGTGGTGGAGCGGGACCACCCGTTGTAGTAGGCCTGGTACCCCGCCGGCGGTTCGACGTCCATCAGCAGCAGGGTGAAGTCGCTGGCCGAGTAGGTGGCCTTGAGGGTCGAACCGGTCACGGTCTGGTCCGTCGGAGCCGTGCCGGAGTTGCAGCCGGGGCGTTCGAAGTTGAACTGAAAGGTCGTACTCGCCGCCGCCCCGTTGGACGAAAGGCAGTGCGCCGCGGTCAGCACGTAGGGCGTGCATTCGTTGTCGGCGTTGGCAATCAGCGAGCCCGAGCAGTAACCGCTGCCGCCGTCGAGCAGATTGACGACGCCGCGTTTCTCGTCCTGCCAGGCATCTCCCAGGGGACAGTTGACGTCGATGTTGCACGAGCCCGCATCCGGACCCGGCTCTTCAGGACGCCCGAAATCTCCCCAGGGCTTGTATCCGTGGGAAACGGTGCCCAGATGCAGGTTCGGGGAGGTGTCGGCCAGAGCCTTGGGCCAGCGCAACTCCATCACCGCCGTATCCCCCTCGAGGGGCGGAAACCAGAGCTGGCCATGGGAGCGCACGTCGGCCGCCGTGAACGGGCCGAGCGTCTGGCGACCCGCCGCGTCGTAGACCCACAGTTCGCCTCCCTGCTGCAGGCGGTAGGTGCCCAACCCGAGAACGATCCACTTCGCGCCGGCGCTCCGCACCCGCAGGCGCCAGACCCGGGAACCATCGGGAAGGGTCTCCCACGTACCCGCCCGGTCGGGGGCCAGGTCGGCTTTCATCGGGTAGCCCACCCGCAAGGGCTCGTCCTTGCCCCGCAGGGCGTCCTCGGCCAACAGCGCCGCCACGTCCACCGGCGGCATCAGGTGCAACTCGACCCGCTCGAGGGGCGCCATATCGAAAACGCGGGAAGGCGGAAGAACGGGCTGAGCCGCCAGGGCGACGGCCCCCGTCGTCGCGGCGGTGACGAGCAGAGCGAGACCTATGGACCGGAACCAGGGCATGACCATCCTCCAGGGTCCTGCACTTACAGGACCTCCCCCAGGGTGTACATCCAACCCCTGACTCCCGCCAGGAAAATGCCAGACCGGGCGGGGCCGGGCCGCGGCATGCCGCCGTCCGGCCGGGTGGACAGGGCCGGGAGTCTCGCGAAACACTGGGTGGGGCCCATCGGCAAGCGCCCGCGAGGAGACCAGCCATCGTAGATCCAACGCCTTCCAGCCCCGGCTCTTCCAGGCCATGGCGGGTCCTGGTGGACACCGGCGGCACCTTCACCGATGCCCTGGCCCTCGGCCCCGGAGGCGAGGTCCGGCGAACCAAGGTACTGACCTCGGCCTTGCTGCGGGGACGGGTCGAGCGCCACGACGGCGGCGCCTCGATCGCCCTCTCCGGCTCGTGGCCCCGGCACGACGACCTGCTGCGAGGCCTGCGCTTGCGCACCGACCACGGCTACACCGCACGGGTCACCGGGTACCGCGGTGCCGACTCCAGCCTGGAACTGGACCCGGCGCCCGTCGGCCTCCTGCCCCCGGGCACCGTGGTGGAACTGGCCTACGACGGCCCGGCCCCCCTGCTCGCCGCCCACCTGCTCACGGCAACACCCGCCGACGCCCCCTTGCCGCCGATGGACTTGCGGCTGGCCACGACCCTGGCCACCAATGCCCTGCTCACCCGCAACGGCGCACCACCGGTGCTGATCACCGCCCGGGGGCTGGGCGACCTGCCCCGCATCGGCACCCAGGCCCGGGACGACCTCTTCGCCCTTGCGATCCGGCCGCGTCCCACCCTGTACCGGGAAGTGGTGGAGATCCGTGGCCGGCTTTCCGCCCGGGGCCAGCCGCTCGAAGACCTCGACGAAGACGAGATCACCGCGCTGGCCCGCCGCCTGGCCGACGAGGGAGCACCCGTCGCCGTCGCCCTGCCCCACTCCGACCGTTTTCCCGAACACGAACGGCGGGTCGGCGCTATCCTCCGCCGGGCCGGCGTGCGCCACGTTTCCCTCGGCTCGGAGCTGGCGCCCTTCATCGGCCTGCTCGCCCGGACGGATACGGCCCTGGTCAACGCTTATCTCGCGCCGGTGTTCGAGGGTTACGTCGAACGCCTGCGGCAGGCCGTGGGCACGGGAACGACCCTGATGCTCACCAGCGCCGGCAGCCTTACGCCCGCCACCGCGTTTCGTCCCTGCCAGGGTCTGCTCTCGGGTCCGGCAGGAGGCGTGGCGGGCGCCGCCGCGGCGGGGCGCGAGACCGGTGACGGCCCCTGGCTGAGCTTCGACATGGGTGGCACCAGCACCGACGTGGCCCGGCACGACCGGGGTTTTGCATACGTCGCCGAGCACCACGTGGGGGGCGTGGGCCTGCGGGCGCCGGCGCTGGCCATCGAAACGGTCGCCGCCGGCGGCGGATCGATCTGCCGCTTCGACGGACTGCGCCTGACCGTCGGGCCGGAAAGCGCCGGCGCCGATCCCGGTCCGGCCTGCTACGGGGCGGGCGGCCCGCTGACCCTCACCGACGTCAACCTGCTCCTCGGACGGCTCGCCCCGGAACGCTTCGGTATTCCCGTGAACCTGGAGGACGCCCGGCGGCGGGCCGACGCCCTGCTGGAGCG
This sequence comes from Acidobacteriota bacterium, assembly GCA_030949985.1. NCBI lineage: Bacteria > Pseudomonadati > Acidobacteriota > Acidobacteriota bacterium. The sequence continues at coordinate 142,458 of JAUZRX010000051.1, read as the reverse complement.
GCTCGAGCAGGCCACTTCCCGCCGGGAAGACCGGGACGCCGTGCTCGAGGGATTGATCGATCTGGCCGACGAGAAGATGGCCGACGCCATCCGGCGCGTCTCGGTTCGCGAGGGCTACGACCCGGCCGATCACGGCCTGGTGGTCTTCGGCGGCGCGGGCCCCCAGCACGGCTTCGGAGTGGCCCGCAAGCTGGGCATCCGCCGGGTGCTGATACCCCGGGACGCCGGACTGCTCTCGGCCCTCGGCCTGGCGGACGCCATGCGGGAAGAGGTGATCGAACAGCAGGTCCTCGAGAACCTCGACAGCGACCTGGAACGGGTGGAACGGGTCTTCGAGCAGGCTGCCCGCCGGGCCGCCGGTCGGCTCGAAGCCCAAGGGGCCGACCCGGCCCGCATCGTCTGCCGGCGTCGCCAGGCGGGGGTGCGCTTCGCGGGACAGGAAGCCACGCTGACGGTGGATGTACCGCCGGGCGGCGACCCCCGCACGATCTTCCACCAGCGCTACCGCGCCGTCTTCGGCCACCTCCCCGGTGAGCGGGAGGCGGAATGGGTCTTCTTGCGGGTGGTGATGGCCGAGCAGACCGCCTCCACCGACGCCTTCGCCGCCGACCCGGCGACGGCGGAGGCGAGCCCGGCACCCCCGGCCCATCAGCGCTGCCGCCTGGACGGCGCCTGGCGCGAGGTTCCACTCTTCGACCGGCGCTCCCTGGCCGTCGGCCGGTCCATCGACGGCCCGGCGCTGATCGTCGAGGCCCACAGCACCACCGTCCTGCCGGGAGGCTGGAGCCTGGCGGTCTCCCCCGCCGGCCACCTGCTGGGGACATGGACGGCCGGGGCCGCCGGCCCGAGCGGCGCCCGGCCCCGGGCCGTGGAGATCGAACTCTTCGCCCGCGCCATCGGGCGCGTGGCCGAGGAGATGGGCGAATCCCTGCGCCGCACGGCGGTGTCGCCCAACATCCGACAGCGCCTCGACTACTCCTGCGCGGTCCTCGATGCCGAGGGCCGGCTGCTGGTCAACGCACCCCATATCCCGGTGCACCTGGGCAGCCTGGGCCTTTGCGCCCGAGCGGTGATGGCGGCCGTCGCTCTCCAGCCGGGCGACACGGTGTTGACCAATCACCCGGCCTTCGGTGGCTCCCACCTTCCCGACCTGACCTTGATCTCGCCGGTGTTCGCCCGCGGCCGGAAACTGGCGGCCCTGGTCGCCAGCCGGGCCCACCACGCCGAGATCGGCGGCCGGCGGCCGGGCTCCATGCCCCCCGACTCCCGCCACCTGGCCGAGGAGGGCGTCGTCCTGCCGCCCGTGTTGCTGATGCGTGGCGGGCGGACCGCCTGGGAGACGGTACGCCGGATCCTGGCCGCCGGCCCCTGGCCCAGCCGGGCCGTCGAGGACAACCTGGCCGACCTGCGGGCGGCCCTGGCCGCCAACCTGGCCGGGGTCCGCGCCATCGAGGCGGTCCTCGCCCAGCGGGGCCCCCGGGGCTTCGAAGACCTGTGCCGGGAACTCCGCGAGCGGGTCGAACGGCGGGTCCGACAGAAGCTGGCCCAGCGCGGCCCGTTCTCGGCCCGCACCGTGGAGATCCTCGACGACGGCTCACGGCTGCCGATCGCCATCGCGTGGGACGGCCACCGCCTGCGGGTGGACTTCCGCGGCGCCGGAGGCGTCGACCGGGGCAACCTCAATGCCACTCCAGCCATCGTCAACAGCGTGGTGCTCTACACGCTGCGCGTGCTGCTCGCCGAGGACCTGCCTCTCAACGAAGGTCTGCTCGGGGTGGCGGAGATCGTCCTCGAAACCGGCCGTCTCGACCCGCCCTTCCCCGACGACCCCCGATCCTGCCCCGCCGTGGTGGGAGGCAACGTGGAAATCAGCCAGCGCCTGGCCTGCGGCCTGCTGCGGGCCCTGGGCCTGGCCGCCTCCAGCCAGGGCACGATGAACAACCTGCTGTTCGGCGACGACCGGCGCAGCTACTACGAGACTCTCGGCGGCGGCGCGGGCGCCGGCCCCGGCTTCGACGGCGCCCACGCGGTACACACCCACATGACCAACACCCGGCTGACCGACCTGGAAATCCTCGAGCAGCGTTTTCCGGTGCGCGTCGAGCGGATGGCCCTGCGTCGCGGATCGGGAGGCGGCGGCCGGTGGCGGGGAGGGGACGGCATGGTGCGGGAACTGCGCTTCCTGGCCCGCCAGGAGCTCTCGGTCCTCGGCGAACACCGCCTCGGCGCCCCCCCTGGCCTGGACGGCGGCGGCGACGGCCAGCCGGGCCGCCTGCGCCTGCTGCGGGCGGACGGCCGCTTGGAAACCTTGCCCCCGGCTGCGGCCCGCACGGTCGAGCCCGGCGACCTGTTGATCCTCGAAACCCCCGGCGGGGGCGGCTGCGGAAAACGACCGGCGTGAAAGCCCCGGCGTCGCGGATCCGTGTGGATCCTCCCCGCCGGTCGAGCCGCCGGTCAGCCGACAGCCAGGAGGTTCTGGAACACGAAGAGCATGCCGAAAGCGAGCCCTCCCGCCGCCACGGGAGTCAGGACCCAGCCCGCGCCGATACCTCCGAGCAGGCGGTAGCGAATGCCGTGACCGCCGCGCAGCAGCCCGATGCCGAGCACCGCCCCCACCACCGCCTGGGTGCTCGACACGGGCACCAGGGGCAAGGCGGGCAGACCGTGACCGACCAGCCAGCTCTCCAGGCCCTGGGAAGAAAACACGAAGAGCACCAGGGCGTTGGCCAGCACCGCCACCAGCGCCGCCTGGGGGTTGAGGGCCAGCAGGCCGCTGCCGACGGTCTCCATCACCCGGCGCGAGTAGGTGGCGACCCCCACGGCGATGGCCAGCGATCCGAGGAAGAAGAGCTGCCGCGCGCCGCCGATTTCCAGGCCGACCACCCGCAAGACGGGCAGGTCGACGGATTCGACGAAGACACCCATCACGTTGGCGATGTTGTTGGCCCCCAGGCTGTAGGCCCCGAAAGCGCCGACGATCACCAGGCCGACACGAGTCAGCAGGTCGATCCGGAACAGATGCAGCCCGAGCACCCCGAAGAGCGAGCGCAGCGCCAGGTAGAGCACCACCGCGACGGCCGCCGCCAGCAACGGACAGGCAAACCAGGTCAGAACGATCTTCACCAGCACGGCCGTATCCGTCGGCTCGCCGGCGAAGAGGTTCCAGCCGACGATCGCCCCGACGATGGCCTGGGAGGTGGAAACGGGCAGGGAGAGCCGGGACATCCAGAACACGGTGACCGCCGCGGCCAGCGCTACCAGGAAGGCCCCGGACAGGGCGTCCACCGCACCCAGGGCGCCCAGGGTGCCCGTGGCCCCCGCGCCTCCCACCGTGGCCCCGATCACGACGAAAACACCGCAGATCAGCGCCGCGGTACGGAAGCGGATCATTCGCGCCCCCACCGCCGTACCGAAGACATTGGCCGCGTCGTTGGCCCCCAGCGACCAGCCGAGGAAGAGACCGCTCGAAAGAAAAAAGAGGACGGACACCGCCTCAGACGCTCCGCTTGACGGCATAGATCGCGATGCGATCGGCCACCGACTCCGCCCGGTCGGAAACCCGCGCCAGCCGCTCGACGAAACCCGCCAGGTGCAGTTTGACGGCCAACTCCAGGCTCGAGGCGAAAATCCGCCGGCGCAGCCGGAGAGAGATCTGGTCCGATTCCTTCTCGTAGAAGTACACCTTGTGCAGGTGATCCTTGACCGCCCCCACGTCGCGGAAGAAGGCCCGGGCGGCAAGGACCAGGGCTTCCACGCTGGCCGCCCCGGCCCGGGCCAGCTCGGTGAAATCCGCACGCTCGGCATCGTCGATCCGGGGGCGCTCCACGTCCAGGTGGGCCAGGGCCGAGTAGGCCTCGTCGATCACGTCGTCGGAGGATTCGAGCAGACCCAGCACGTCGCCCCGCTGATCGGGAATCAGCGCATGGGAATAGAGCTGGTTCTCCACCTCCCGGCGCAGCACGTCGGCCCGCTGCTCGGCCCCGCGCACCGCCTCGAGATCGGCGGCGAAGGCCTGCTCCTCACCGGCCAGGTAGTGTCCGACACCCCTGGCGAAGATCAGCGCGCCCTCGCTGACCGCATCGAAGAACTCGTCCACCCGCATCTCGAGCCGCCGTGTCTTGCCGAAGAGGATCATCGGCCCGCCTCACTTTCTTCGTTCACCGCGACGGCCAGCATCTCGAGGGCCCGACGGTAGCCGTCCACCCCCCGGCCCTCTACGTAGCCGCGGCATACCGGGCGGATCACGCTCACCCGACGCCAGGGTTCCCGCTGACTGATGCGGGAAAGATGCACCTCGATGACCGGACGCTGAAAATCGAGCAAGGCGTCGTGCAGGGCGTAGCTGGTGTGGGTCAGGGCTCCCAGGTTGACCAGCGCGCCGACAGCCCACGCCACGGCGCGTTGCAGTTCATCGATCAACGCTCCCTCGCAATTCGACTGGAAGGCCCTCAGTCGCCAGCCGCGCTCGGCGGCCCATGCGGTGACCTGCTGCTCCAGCTCGGCGAGGGTGATGCGCGGATAGATCCCCGGATCACGCCGGCCGAGAGCGTTGAGATTCGGGCCGTGAAGCAGGAGGATCTCGTTCATCTCCAGTCTCCCAGCGCCGCCCGGACGGTCTCTCCATCGACCACCGCACGGCGCACCTCCCCGACCGCCTCGGGGAGGATCCACAGGTTTTCACCACCCCGTCGTTTCTTGTCCTGCCCCAGCGCGGCGACCAGGGCCTCCGTCTCCCCCCGCGCCCACTCCGGCAGCCGGGCCGGCAGGCCGAGAGCCTCGAGCAGGGCGGCGATGCGCGCAGCGAGTGCTCCTTTGCCGGCCAGGCGCGCGGCAAAGACCAGGCCCACCGCGACGGCCTGTCCGTGACCGAACGCGACATCCCGCGCCCGGGCCAGGGACTCGAGGGCATGCCCCAGGGTGTGGCCCAGGTTGAGCACATGGCGGCGACCGGCTTCGTGCAGGTCCTGGCCGACGACCTCCAGCTTGACCGCGGCGGCGGCCGCCATCACCTCTTCGAGCCAGTCGAGACGGCCGCAGAGGAGGGCTTCCGCCCGGTCCTCGAGCAGGGTCAACAGCCGCGGATCGCCGATCAGGGCGCTCTTCACCGCCTCCGCCAGACCTTCCCGAAGCTGGTCCACGGGCAGGGAGAGCAGGTAGAGGGGATCGATCTGGACCGACGCGGGCAGGCGAATCGTACCCACCGCGTTCTTCGTTCCCTCGAGGTTGATGCCGTTCTTGCCTCCCAGGGCCGCGTCGAGCTGAGCCAGCAGGGTCGTGGGAAACAGGTGCAGTTCCAGGCCCCGCTTGTAGGTGTGGGCCACCAGGCCGCCGAGATCGCTGATCGTGCCGCCCCCGACGACCCAGAAGGGGCGATCCTTGTCCACTCCCGCCCGGTGCAACTCGCGCCAGGCCTCGAGCAGACCCTGGGGAGTCTTGCATCCCTCGCCGCCCCGTCGGGAGATCCGCAGCACCGTCCCCCCCGCGGCGGCTTCGAGCCGCGAAAGAGCGCGCCGATGGCCGGCCGGCAGATCCGCGTCGACCAGCAGCACCGCGCCGGAAGGCGCCGCGACCCGGCACAGACCGCGGCCGATCCAGACCCCCGGTCCCGCCTCCCGCGGCGTCAGGCTCCAGGGTCCTTCGGAGGGATCGTAGAGGGCGCGCAACAGGTCCAGGGCCACATCCGCGGGAACCATGCCCGTGGTATCGATACGCAGGGCGGCGCGCCCGTAGCCCGGTGCCCGGCGCCGGAGCAACGGGTCGAGGCGCGCGCGCGGATCGGCGGCGTCGGCCAACAGGGGCCGGGCGCGAAGCTCCTCCGGGGTCAAGCGGGCCAGCAGGGTTTCCACGTCGGCGTCGAGATGGACGAGGGTCGCCACCTGCTCGAGGGCGTCGGCGGTCGCCGGATCTTCCAGGGTGCCGCCCCCCAGGGCCAGCACGCCCCCCGACGCGGCGTTCTCCGCCAGCCAGGCGCGGGCGGCCCGGCTCTCGGCCCGGCGAAAGACCGCCTCGCCCCGGGCGAAGAGAGTCGGCACGTCGGCACCCTCCCGGCGGCAGATCTCGGCGTCGAGATCGGCCCACGCCACGCCGAGCCAGCCAGCGAGGATCCGCCCGACGGTGCTCTTGCCCGCCCCCATCGGCCCGGCCAGCACCAGGGGTCGCGGTATCCGGCTCATCGGTCCTTCCAGCGGGGCAGCCGCCGCCGGTAGGCCGCCAGCGCCGCCTGCAGGTCGTCCATGCACTCGCCGCCGAATTTCTCGAGCAGGGCATCGGCCAGGACCAGCCCCATCACCGCCTCGGCCACCACTCCGGCGGCCGGAAGCACGGCCACGTCGCTGCGCACGTAGCGTCCCTCCACCACCTTCCCCGAGTCCAGGTCCACCGTGGACAGGGCCCGGCGCTGAGTGGGGATCGGCTTGAGAGTCAGCCGGACCACCACCGGCTCGCCGTTGCTCACACCACCCTCGAGGCCCCCCGCCCGGTTGGTGACCCGTCCGAGCCCCTCGCCCCGACGGACGATCACGTCCTGGGCCTGACGGCCGAAGGCCCGGCTGGCCTCGCGGGCCTGGCCGATCTCCACGCCCTTGACCGACTGGATTGCCATCAGCCCCTGGGCCAGCCGCCCGTCCAGGCGGCGATCCCACTGGCTGTAGGCTCCCAACCCCGGGGGCAGCCCCCAGGCGATCACCTCCACCCGGCCTCCCAGACTCTCGCCCCGCTCGCGGGCCTGGTCGATGCATTCGACCATGCGCCGACCCGTCGGGGCGTGGCAGCAGCCCACCGGCGAGCGCGAGCGCGCCCGGGCGATGCGCTCCGGTCCCCAGTCCTCGGGCAGCGGCGGCGCCTCCACCTCGCCCAGGGCGATCACATGGGCGGTGATGGACACGCCGAGCACCTCGAGCAGGTGACAGGCTGCCGCGCCCAGGGCGGTACGCATGGCCGTCTCCCGGGCGCTGGACCGTTCGATCACGGGATTGATGTCGTCGAAGCCGTACTTGAGCACCCCCGCCAGGTCGGCATGCCCGGGCCGCGGAGTGGTCTTGCGGCGCTGGGTACGACCCTGACGGTTGGACCGGTTGGTGATCAGCAGGGCCAGGGGCGCGCCGGTGGTGCGCCCTTTCCAGACGCCGCCGACGATCTGCGCCCGGTCGGTCTCCAGGCTCATTCTCTTGCCCCGCCCGTAACCTCCCTGGCGCCGACGCAAACGGGGCTGCAGATGCTTTTCGGCCAGTTCCAGCCCCGCGGGCAAGCCCTCGAGAACACCCACCAGCAGCGGTCCGTGGGATTCGCCCGCCGTGACGTATCGTAGTCCGCCCATCGCCTCGCCTTCTCCATCGCGGATCCGCTCTCGGTCACCGCCAGCCTAACGCATCGATCGCCACGGGTGCAGCCTCCGCAATGCGGGACCGGGCCCGGGAGGTATAGAATCGGCCTTCGCCACCCGGGCGGCCTCCCACCCCGCGCCCGCACCCGTCGCGATCCCTTCCCCTAGGGATCGGTCCCGATGAGGAGTCTTGTCAATGCCCGACTTCGTCTACCAGGAGCCCTTCCCACTGGCCGGAGACGACACCCCGTACCGCCTGTTGACCGACGAATTCGTTTCCACCGGAGAGTTCGCGGGCCGGAAGATCCTCATCGTCGAACCCGAAGCCCTGACCCGGCTCGCCCGCCAGGCCTTCCGCGACGTGGCCTTCATGCTGCGCCCCCGGCACCTCGAGGCGGTGGCGGCGATCCTCGACGATCCCCAGGCGAGCCCCAACGACCGGGGCGTGGCCCTGGCCCTGCTCGAAAACGCGGCCGTGTCGGCCGGGGGAGTCTTGCCCCTGTGCCAGGACACGGGCACGGCCACCATCGTGGCCAAAAAGGGCCAGCAGGTCTGGACCGGAGCCAACGACGCCGAGTACCTCTCCCGGGGAGTGTACGAGACCTACACCCGGGAGAACCTGCGCTACTCCCAGACGATTCCCCTGACGATGTACGAAGAGAAGAACTCGGGCACCAACCTGCCGGCCCAGATCGACATCTACGCCACCGCCGGCGAGAAGTACGAGTTCCTCTTCCTGGCCAAGGGCGGGGGCTCGGCCAACAAGACCTACCTCTACCAGGAGACCAAGGCGCTGCTCGATCCCGAAAGCCTGCTGCGCTTCCTCTCCGAAAAGATGCGTACCCTCGGCACGGCGGCCTGCCCTCCGTATCACCTGGCCTTCGTCATCGGCGGCACCTCGGCGGAGGCCAATCTCAAGACGGTCAAGCTGGCCAGCGCCAAGGCCCTCGACGCCCTGCCCACCTCCGGCAACGAACACGGCCGCGCCTTCCGCGACCTCGAGCTGGAGGCCAAGCTGCTCGAGGCCGCCCGGGCCTGCGGCATCGGCGCCCAGTTCGGAGGCCGGTACTTCGCCCTCGACGTGCGGGTCGTTCGCCTCCCCCGCCACGGCGCTTCCTGCCCGGTGGGCATGGGGGTGTCGTGCTCGGCGGATCGCAACATCAAGGCCCGCATCGATGAAAAGGGGCTGTGGATCGAGCAGCTCGAGACCCGACCCGAGCGCCTGATCCCCGAAAAATACCGGGGCCGGGTCGATGGACACCGGGCCGTGCGCATCGATCTGAACCGGGAAATGAAGGAGATCCTCGCGGAACTCTCCCAGTACCCGGTGGCCACCGCCCTGTTGCTGACCGGCACCCTGATCGTGGCCCGGGACATCGCTCATGCCCGGCTCAAGCAGCGCCTCGAACGGGGCGAAGACCTGCCTGAATATTTCAAACGACATCCCGTCTACTACGCGGGCCCGGCCAAGACTCCCGCGGGCCTGCCTTCGGGCTCCTTCGGCCCGACCACCGCGGGCCGGATGGACCCCTACGTGGACCTTTTCCAGTCCCATGGAGGTTCGATGATCATGATCGCCAAGGGGAACCGCTCGCGGCAGGTGACCGAGGCCTGCCGCAAGCACGGCGGTTTCTACCTTGGTTCGATCGGGGGACCGGCGGCCCTGCTGGCCCGGGAAAACATCCGCAAGGTCGAATGCATCGACTTCGAAGAGCTGGGGATGGAAGCGGTGTGGAAGATCGAAGTGGAAGATTTCCCGGCCTTCATCCTGGTCGACGACAAGGGCCACGACTTCTTCGCGCAGCTCCCCGCTCTCGATGGCTAGCGCGAAGTCGCTCGTGCCGGCGGCGCTGCTGCTGACCGCCGCCGCCTGCGGGCCGGCACCCCCGCCGACGCCGTCTCACCCCGCCCTGGACGCGGTGAGCTGGACTCAACTCTCGGCGGAACGGGAAGCCCTCGTGAGAGGGATCTATACGTCGGCCACCCGGGCGCTCGACGTCGCTCTCGGGGAGCATCGCCCGGCCGGGGACGCACGCCCTCCTGCGGTGGTGCTCGACGTGGACGAAACCGTCCTCGACAACGCCCCGTTCGAAGCGGCGCTGCTGAAGAGCGGCGCCCCCTTCGACCCGGCACTGTGGAACCGCTGGGTCGACGCCGCGCGGGCCGAACCCCTGCCCGGCGCCATCGGCTTCCTCGCTCATTGCCGCGACGCGGGCGTGACGACCTTTTTCATCACCAACCGGCGGGCCGACCAGGAAGAGGCCACCCGTCGCAACCTCGAGCGCCTGGGCATCCCGGTGCTCGACGAGCCGGACGGCCTGCTGATGCGGGAGGAAAAGCCCGAATGGGGACGGGACAAGGCGAGCCGCCGGGCCCAGGTCGCCCGCACGCACCACATCGTGCTGTTGATCGGCGACGACCTGGGCGATTTCCTCCCCAACGTCACCGATGCGGGTGTCGACACGGCCCGGCGCCGCGAACGGGTGGCCGAACACGCCCAGCTCTGGGGCCATCGGTGGTTCGTGCTGCCCAATCCCCTCTACGGATCCTGGAAGGGCGCGCTCTGGGGATTTGCCCGGGGGTTGAGCGAAGAGGAGCGCCGCCGCGCCCAGTTCGACGCGCTCCACGGCGACACGGGCGCCCCCCCCGCCGAGTGAGGCCCGACTCAAGCCCGGGCTGAAGGGTCCAGGTGCACGTCCAGCTGCGGGTAGGGAATCGCTATCGAAGCCTCGTCGAGGGCCATCTTGACCGCCCGCACCAGGGCGTCGCGTACGGCCCAGTATTCCGGCGTCTTGCACCAGACCCGCACCGACCAGTCCACCGAACTGGCACCGAGATCCGTCAGGACCACCTGGATCGGCCGGCTCCGGTCGACGCCCGGAACCTTCTCCGCCGCGGCCAGCAGTACCGCCCGCGTGCGATCGATGTCGGCGCCGTAGTCCGCGCCGACGTTCACATCCACACGTCGACTGTCGTGGAAAGTGATGTTCTCGATGGTCGCGCCGAACACCGCGCCGTTGGGCAACACCAGGCGGCGGTTGTCGGGCGTGTCGAGACTGACGGTGAAGATGCCGATCTCGTGCACCGAGCCGGTCACGCCGGCCACGGAAACCACGTCACCGACCTTGAACGGCCTGAAGACCAGGAGCATCACGCCGCTGGCGAAGTTGCCCAGGGTCCCCTGAAAGGCCATACCGACGGCAAATCCCGTCGCCGCGAGCACCGCCGCGAAACTCGTGGTCTCGACGCCGAACAGACCCAGCCCGGCGAGAACGACCAGCAGCATCACCAGCCAGCGGATCAATTTGCCGGTGAAGCGGGTCAGGGTGATATCCACTTCGGCCCGGGCCATCCCCCGGCTGACCACGCGGCCGCTCCAGCCGGCGACGATCCAGCCCACGATGAGCAACACCACGACGCCCACGACCCGCACCCCGTAGGTCGTCAGCAAGGGCATCAGGCCCGATCCCGGAAATTCCAGGCTCTCCATCGGCGTACCTCCCTGCCATCAGTGAGCCGCCGACCCGCAAACAGGCATCGAGAGCTGATAGCCCGTGGATGATGACGAGTCGGGGGGGCCTGCGTCAAGCCACCTCCCCGTCTCCGCCCGGCTGGAGGCGCCGCCGATGGGGCACGGGAGCCGCCCGCACCGGCGATCCGCGTGGAAAGGCGTTTTTCCCCCGATCAGGCGCCCTGCAACTCACCCTTGACATGCTGGCCGAAAACCTGGCGCAGTCCATCGGGGGGCAGGGCTCCGGGCAGCAGGCCGACGCAATCGCCCCCGTTGAAGAAGGCCATCGTGGGAATCGACTGGATATCGAAGCGCGAGGCGGTGGCCGGGTTGGCGTCCACGTCGACCTTGATCACCTGCAACTTCCCCTGAAAGTCCGGGGCCACTTCCTCGAGCGCCTTGCCCAGAAAGCGGCAGGGCGCGCACCAGGAAGCCCAGAAGTCGACCACCACGGGAAGCTCCGCTTCCCGGATCAGGCGATCGAAAGACGCGTCGGTGGCATGAATGATGAATTCGGACGAGCTGTCGGGATGGGTCTGCATGGTTTTCGGCTCCCGGCGCGGCTGGAATCTTTCGCCGCCCCACGCCATGAAGAGATGCAGAGCCGGGGGAAAGGGTACAGCAGGCGGGATCATTCCGCGGAGACTCGACCGGAAAGGTGATAGGCCAGTTCGGCGAGGCCTACGGAAAGATGTTCATGGCGCACGTAGACGCCTTCCGGTACGTCGATGCCGGCGGAGGCGAAGTTCCAGATGGCCTGGACACCGGCACAGGCCAGGCGCCGGGCCATCTCGCCAGCAGCCGCATCCGGCACCGTGAGTATGCCCAGGCGGACTTCCTTGTCCCGTACGATCTCGCCGAGCCGCTCCACCGGGTGGACGATCAGGCCTCCGATGGACGTGCCGATCTTGAGCGGATCGGCATCGACCAGCGCCACGACCTCCAGGCCGTAGCGGGCGAAACCCGGGTAGGCGATCAGGGCACTGCCCAGCCTGCCCGCGCCCACCACCACGGCCCGGTAGCCCTGGTCCAGGCCAAGCCGTTTTTCGATGGCCGAGAGAATCTCGGCCGGGCGGAAACCCACCCGGGGGCGCCCCCGCACCCCCACCGCGGCCAGATCCTTCCGCACCTGGGACTCATCGAGGCCCGCATGTTCGGCCAACCGCGCGCTGGACACCGCGGCCGAGCGCCCTTTCGACTGGCGGACGAAATGCAGGTAGCGCACGAGTCTTTCTACCTGCGCACGTTTGAGGGGTGGACCCGAGGTCGTCATGATTTTTCCCGCCAGATCGCCAAACTTTCGTTCTACGACTACTTGCGAGCTCCCGCGGGATCTCGCCCCACCGTGATTGTTTCACCACCAGCCGTCCCGGGGCAATCACCGCCCCGCCGCAGAGCGCGGCACCGGCCCCCGGTCACTGCCGCAACCCCGCACTGACGCACAACACGATCGCGGAAACCGCCGGAAAGGTCATTCCCATCGGCTACAGCCACCACTGCGCCATCGACTGGCACCATCCCAGCCGCTGCAACGGCCGGGCCGTGGACCGCTGCCGGGTCTCCGCCAACGCCAGTACCAAGACCCGTACCCAGAACCGAGCCTCCGGCAAGATCCGCGGCGGCGCGTGAGGGCCGGCCTGCGCGAGCGGCGTGTCGGGCCGTGTCCGTGAACTGTCCGCATTCCGGGCACCCTGACCGGACGCGGGCTGCCACCGGGCCCGGCGGGAAGGCCCTCCACCGACCCGCCCGCCGTGCTCTTTCCCCTTCCACGGCAGTCACTTGGCCGTGCACCGGCACCGGCTTCGGACGCCTTTGGCACCGTCGTTGCTTCGGTCCCGCCTCGCCAACCGATTCTACCCAGACCCCAGGAGGTGGCCCATGATCCGCTCGACCCGACTCGCTCCCCTCGCCCTGATCGCCCTGCTCTTGGCAGCCTTCGCCCTGCCTACCCTGGCCGAGCCCACCTTCGACCTGCGCATCGACCTGGCCCTCGACGATTCCACCGCGTCCGCCCTCCGACCGGGTGACGTGGTCCGGGTCGAGCTGCTGGCCGCCGAACAGTTCGGCGTCGAACCCGTCGAACAGCCGCTGCGCGAGGAGCGCACCGTGGGTCGGGACGACCTCCAGGCCGAGTGGCGCTTCGCCCGCGCCCTGGTTCCCGGGCAGATCTATCGCATGGAGATGACCATCATCCGCAACGGCGTCGAAGTGCGTTACCTTTCCGCCCTCTCCCGTCTTGCGCGCCATGCCGCGGACCACCCGGGAACCATGCGCCTGGTCCGCACGCGCCGGCAGGACAGGCGTCACACCCTCGTGATGCTCCATCGGGACGCCGACGGTGTGGTCCGGCTGTCGGTTTTCACCGCCTGATCGGCGACCCGGTACTCGCGCGCCCGGGGCCCCGGAAACCGGGGCCCTCAAGCCGACGCTGCCGCGGGATCCCGGGACTCCATGGCGGCCGCCGCCGTGAGAAAACTTCCGGCAGCCGCAACGCCGAACCACTTCTGTGCGGCCAGGTGGGCCTGGTGGACGAGCATGGGCCAACCGTTGAGTGCACGCAGACCCCGGGCCCGGACACGGCGCAGGAAGAGCGTCTCCCAGGGACGATAGACCAGGTCGACGACCAGGTCGGCCCTCAGCCACTCCACGGGCAACGGTGGCACCGCATCCACCGCGGGCTGCATGCCCAAAGGCGTCGCCTGGATCACCAGCGCCGCCCTACCGGCGACCCGTTGCAGCTCCGCCGCATGCCACGCCAGGCAGGCCTCGGCCAGTCCCGCGAAATCACGCGCCGCGCGCTCGGCGTCGCGACTGACCACCACCACCCGGCGACCGCGCCGGGAGAGCAGCTCGGCCACCCCGCGGGCCGCGCCCCCGGCCCCGAGGATCAGCACGGCGCCACCGGGGAGCGCCTCGCCCAAGACCGCACGGCAACCCGCCCAAAAGCCCTCCCCGTCGGTGTTGGCGCCGAGCAGCGAACCGTCTTCCCTGCGCACGATCACGTTCACGGCTCCCGCACGCCGCGCCGCCGGTTCGAGCTGATCGAGCCTGGGGGCGATGGCGGTCTTGTGGGGAATCGTCACGTTGACTCCCCGCCAGTGGCCGGCGCGCAGCCGGGCCAGCGCCGCGTCGAGGTCCCCGGGCGCCACGTCCACCGCCTGGTAGACCAGGTCCGGCCCGCCCCTCGCGCTCCAGGCCGTGAAAATCCGGGCGGAGCGGCTGTGGCCGACGGGATGCCCCAGCAGGGCCAGGCGTGCGGGACCGCTCACGCGCGCATGCGCTCCAGGTCATCGAAGAAGCGGGGATAGGAAATAGCCACCCAACCGGGATCCTCCAGCACGCTCCCGCCACGGGCGTGGGCGGCGAGGAAGGCGGCACACATGGCGATCCGGTGGTCGCCTTCCGCCGAAACCCGGGCGCCCTCGAGCCGGGCGCCGCCGCCGATCAGCATGCCGTCGTCGGCTTCTTCCACGTCGGCGCCGAAGGCCCGCAACAGGGCCACGGTGGCGGCGATGCGGTCCGACTCCTTGCGTCGCAGCTCCGCCGCGCCGCGAATGACGGTTTCCCCCTCGGAAATGGCGGCCACGCAGGCGAGCAGCGGAATCTCGTCGATCGCGTCGACCACGTCGGCGGGACCGACCTCGATGCCTTGCAACTCACCGCCGCGTATCGCCAGCCGCCCCCTTGGCTCCGCCGCCTCGGTGATCACTTCTTCATCGATCTCGGCGCCCATCCGGCGCAACAGGCGGTAGAAACCCAGGCGGGTAGGATTCAGGCACAGGTCTTCGACCACCAGGTCGCTGCCCGGCAGGCTGGCCGCAAGGGCCACCGCGCAGGCCGCCGACGAGGGATCTCCAGGCACCACCAGGGAGAGCGGGGAAAGGGCCAGGCAGCCCCCCCCCACCCGGTGGTGACAGCCCCGCCCGTCGACCGGCTGCAGCGGCGCTCCCATCGCCCGCAGCAGTCTTTCGGTGTGGTCCCGGGTCAGCCGTTCTTCCTTGACCTCGCTGGAACCCTCGGCCTGCAGGGCGGCGAGGATCACGGCGCTCTTGACCTGGGCGCTGGCCACCGCCGTGGAGACCACCGCGCCGTGCAGGCCACCTCCGACCACGGTCAGCGGCAGCGTGTCGCCCCCTTCGATCACCGCTCCAAAGGCGGCCAGGGGCTCCCGCACCCGGGCCATCGGCCGGCGGGAAAGCGAGGCGTCACCGCTGAGGCGAAAACGGCCCCGGCGCCCGGCCAGCAGACCCATCATGAGCCTCGCGGTGGTGCCCGAGTTGCCGCAATCCAGATCCAACAGCGACGAGGGATCGTCCTGATCGAGAGTCGACCAGCCATGTCCCTCGACGACCAGGGCCTCGTCTTCGTCACGCAGGACCGCTCCGGCCCGTTCCAGCAGACGGCGGGTACTGCGTACGTCCTCACCGGGCGCCAGGCCCGCGATGCGACTCGTCCCGCGGGCCACCGCCGCCAGCATCAGCGCGCGGTGGGAAATCGACTTGTCACCCGGAACACGGATACGGCCCCGCACCCGACGGCAGGGTGCCAGCTTGCGTTCACCGCTCACGCTCGCTCTTCTCCTCGGCGGCAGGCGCCAGCCGCCGGTCCACGGCGGCGCAGATCCGCCTCACCCTTTCCATCATCGCATCGAATCCATCGAAGGTGAGGCTCTGCCGACCGTCACTGAGGGCTTTTTCGGGCTCCGGGTGGACCTCCACCATCAGCCCGTCGGCCCCGGCCGCCACCCCGGCCAGGGCCAGGTCGGGCACCATCTCGCGCAAACCCGCGGCGTGGGAAGGGTCGACGATCACCGGCAGGTGGGAGCGGGCCTTGACCACCGGCACCGCCGCCACGTCGAGGGTGTTGCGGGTCGCCGTCTCGAAGGTACGGATACCCCGCTCGCAGAGCACCACCCGGGGGTTGCCCGAAGCCACCACGTACTCCGCGGCCATCAGCAACTCCTCGGCGGTGGCCATCAGCCCCCGCTTGAGCAACACCGGGCGCGGCTGTTCCCCCACCGCCTGCAGCAGGCGGAAATTCT
The DNA here is from genome assembly GCA_030949985.1 of Acidobacteriota bacterium. Classification (NCBI taxonomy): domain Bacteria; kingdom Pseudomonadati; phylum Acidobacteriota; species Acidobacteriota bacterium. Next base: position 126,585 of record JAUZRX010000051.1, on the reverse strand, counting down.
GCATGTTGCGCGCGCCGACTTGCAGCACGTCGGCGTATCGCGCCACCAACTCCACGTCGTCGGGCGCCAGCACCTCGGTGACCACGCCCAGGCCGGTTTCCTCCCGGGCCCGGGCCAGGAGCTCGAGCCCCTTCTCCCCCAGTCCCTGGAAGCTGTAGGGCGATGAGCGCGGCTTGAAGGCACCACCCCGCAAGAGCCGCGCCCCGGCGGCCGCGACCCGGCGAGCCGTGGAAAGAAGCTGGTCGAGAGATTCCACCGAACAGGGACCGGCGATCACCACCACCTCCCTGCCGCCGATGGTGACGTCCCCCACCTTGACCCGGGTCGACCGCGGTTGATGCTCGCGGGAAACCATCGGGTAGGGTGGTGCCACGGGGCGTACCTGCTCGACACCGGGCAGGGCGGCGAGGGGCTCGGCCAGGCGCGCGGCACCGTCGCCGATCACGCCCACCAGGCTGCGCCCGCCGGCCTGGCTGACCTGCACACGAAAACCTTCTCCCTCGATGAAGCGTACGATCTCGGCCTTGACCCGGACGCTGCAGCCTTTCTCCAGTACGGCGATCATGACTCCTCCTTTCCAGTCCCGGCGATCAGCGCCTCGAGAAAGGCGCCGGGATCGTCTCCCCGTTCGAGAGCCTCCACCAGCGCCGATCCCACGATCACGCCATCCACCTCACCCGCCAGGGCGGCGACCTGAGCCGCCGAACGGATGCCGAAACCGGCACAGACCGGCAAGGCGGCCGCGGATCGAACGCGTCCCAGGTACTCCCGCACCGCCGGGGAAACGCTGACCTGGCCCCCGGTGATGCCGGTGGTGGTCACCGCGTAGACGAAACCCGCGCTGGCCCGCACCAGACGATCGAGGCGCCCGGGCGCGGTGACCGGAGTAACCAGTTGCACCAGGGCCATCGATTCCCGCTGCAGCAGTTCGCGCAACAGGCCCGCCTCTTCGAGGGGCAGGTCGGGGACGATCATCCCCGCCACGCCGGCGGCGGCCGCCCGCCTCACGCAGCGCTCGAGCCCCCCGGCCAGCAGGGGGTTGAGATAGCTCATCAACACCACCGGCGCGGCCAGTTCCTCCCGCAACGCCTCGAGCTGTTCAAGGATCCACTCCAGCGTGACCCCGGCCTCGAGAGCCCGCCGACTGGCCCGCTGAATGGTGGCGCCGTCGGCCATCGGGTCCGAGAAAGGCACCCCCACCTCCACCACCGCCGCCCGCGCCGCGGTGGCCAGCAACGCCGGCCGAAAGGCCTCGAGGGAGGGAAAACCCGCCGTGAGATAGGCCACCAGGGCGGGTGGTCTCGCCCGACCCAGGGCCGTGGTCAAGGCCTGGGCGCCCTTCATCGGCCCTGGCTCCCGGCGAGGGCCGGCAGGTCCTTGTCCCCTCGCCCCGACAGGCAGATCAACACCCGGGCCCCGGGATGCTTCGCCGCCCAGCGCCGCGCCCCCGCCAGCGCGTGGGCCGATTCGAGGGCGGGCAGAATGCCTTCCGCCGCACAGCACTCATCGAGAGCTTCGAGGGCCTCCTCGTCGCTGGCCGTGGTGACCTCCACCCGGCCGATGGCCACGAGCAGGGCGTGTTCCGGTCCCACCCCGGGGTAGTCGAGACCCGCGGAAACCGAGTGGGTCTCGATCACCTGGCCGTGGCGATCCTGAAGCAACAGGGAGTAGGCGCCGTGCAGCACGCCCGGCGTGCCCCGGGCCAGGGTGGCGGCGTTGTCCCCCACCGCGGTACCCCTCCCCCCGGCTTCCACCCCCAGCAGGCGCACCCGGCGATCGGCCAGCAGGGGATGGAACAGGCCGATGGCGTTGGAGCCTCCGCCCACACAGGCCACCGCCACGTCCGGCAACGCGCCCTGGTGCTCGAGGATCTGCCGGCGGGCCTCTTCACCGATCACCGCTTGCAGGCGCTGGACGATCCATGGATACGGATGGGGCCCCACCGCCGAACCCAGCAGGTAGTAGCTCTCCTCCGGATCCGCGACCCAGGCCCGCAGCGCCTCGTCGATGGCGGCGCGCAACGTGCGATCGCCGGAAGTCACCGGCACCACTTCGGCTCCCAGGCGCTGCATGCGATCCACGTTGGGAGCCTGGCGCTCCACGTCCACCGCGCCCATGTAGACGGTCACCGGCAAGCCCACCCGGGCGCAGGCGGCGGCCGCCGCCACCCCGTGCTGGCCGGCGCCGGTCTCGGCGATCACGCGCCGGGCTCCCATGGCCTGGGCCAGCAGGGCCTGCCCCAGGGCGTTGTTGATCTTGTGGGCCCCGGTGTGGGCCAGGTCTTCCCGCTTGAGAAAGACCCGGGCCCCCCAGCGCCGACCCAGGCCGCGGGCTTCGGTCAGGGGCGTGGGGCGCCCCGCCCAGCTCGCCAGTTCCGCCTCCAGGCGACCGACGAAGGTGGGGTCGACGAGCAACGCCCGGGACCTTTCCTGGAGCCGGGCCAGGACACCCGCCAGCAGCTCGGGAACGTAGCAGCCGCCGAAAGGACCGTAGCGACCTCGCGCGTCGGGCCATTCGCCCCGAATCAGGGCCTCGAGGACCTCGTCGCCGTCCAAGGCGGCGCCATGCCTTTCCTGCATCATTCCTCTCCCACGGTGCGTTCGGCCTGCCGCACCGCCCTGACGAAGGCGCGGATGCGCGCCGGATCCTTCTCGCCCCGCTCCCGCTCCACCCCGCTGCTCACATCGACGCCCCAGGGCCTTACCACGGCGATCGCCCGGGCCACGTTCTCCGGGTCGAGGCCTCCCGCCAGAAACAGCCGGCGACGGCGGGCCCAGCGCGCGGCCTGTTCCCAGTCCGCCGGCCGGCCCACGCCGCTGCAGGGACCTTCGAAGAGCAGGCTCTGACCCTCCGTGGTGGCGGCGAGTTCCTCCTCGTTGCGACAGACCGGCAGCAGGCAGCGTGGCGGCAGGGCGGAAAAGAGCGCCTGGTCGGCCATGTCGGCCTGCACCCAATCCGGGCGCAGGGCGGACAGCACCTCGGCGACGAGCTTCGGCGCGGGCCGGCGAAACACCGCGACCCGCGCCACGGGGGCGGGGACAGCGGCCGCCAGGCGCGCCGCGGCGGCGGGATCGACCCGCCGCGGCGAGTCGGCGAAGACCAGGCCCACCGCGTCGGCACCGGCCTCCGCCGCGGCTTCGATCGCCTCCACCGTGCGCAGGCCGCAGATCTTGATCCGCACCCTCATCCCCTCGCCTCCCGCCGGCCGGCGGCGAGCATGTCTTCGATCAGGACGGCGGGGTCCACCGCCCGCATCAGGGCGGTGCCGGCCAGCAGGCCCCTGTAACCCATCCGGGCCACGGCGGCCGCACCCCCGGCATCGCTCACGCCGCTCTCCGCCACCAGGGGCCACGAACCCGGCGCCCGGGGAGCCAGCCGCTCGAAGCGCGTCGGCTCCACGGCGAGGGTCTCCAGGTTGCGGCAGTTGATGCCCACCAGCAGCGTGCCGACATGGGCCGTCAACGCCGCGACGCGCTCGAGGTCCTGTTCGTCGAAGGCCTCGACCAGACAGAACAGGCCCACGCGATCGGCGGCATCGAGCATTTCGCCGAACAGGTCGCCCGGCAGCATCCGCACGATCAGCAGCACGCCCGCCGCACCCCAGGCGCGGGCCTCGAGGACTTGCAGAGGATCCACCAGGAAGTCCTTGCGCATCACCGGCAGAGCCGTCGCCGCCGCCACGCCCCCAAGCATTTCGAGACTCCCGCCGAAACTCTCGGGTTCGGTGAGCACCGAGATCGCCACCGCCCCCGCGCCTTCGTAGAGCCGGGCCCGGGCGGCGGCCCGGCTGACGGAAAGCGTGGCGGCCAGAGAACCCTCCGACGGCGACCGGGGCTTGATCTCGGCGACCAGGTCGAAGCCCCCGCCCCCGAGGTCCGGCGGGGGCGGCACCTTCGTCCCGAGGGCCCGCGCCTCCAGCGAACCCCGGTCGCCCCCCGCGTGCAGGCGCCGGGCCCGCCGGCGGGCACTTTCGGCCATACGAGCCAGAAAACCGCTCATGGCCCGCTCTTCCCGGCGGCAAAGGCCCGCAAGCGGGCCAGGACCCGCCGGGCGGCGCCGGAGTCGATGGCCTCCGCAGCCCGCGCCACGGCGCTTCGGCCGTCGTTCTCCCGGCCCGTCAGCTCGAGGACGAGAGCCGCACCGAGCACCAATGCGTCCCGGTGGGCACCGGTCTCGCCATCGAAGACCCGCTCGAGGGCCGCCGCGTTGGCCTGACTGTCCCCACCCGCCAGATCTTCGGGGCGGCAGCGAGCCAGACCCCAGTCCAGGGGATCGCAGCGGCGCTCGCTGACCACGCCGGGACGCACGTCGAGCAGCAGGAACTCTCCGCAGGGCGTGGCCTCGTCCCAGCCCGGCTCGCCGTGGACGACGAAGGCCCGGCGCAGGCTCGTGTCACCGGCCAGGCACTGGGCCATCAGCCGGGCCACTTCCGGGGACCAGGCGCCGACCAGGGCGAAGTCGGGCTCGGCAGGATTGACCAACGGGCCGAGGATGTTGAACACCGTGCGCACGCCCATGGCGCGGCGGATGGGCACGACGCTTCTCATCGCCGGGTGATACCAGGGAGCGAAGAGGAAAGTGAAGCCCGCCTGCTCCAGGCAGCGACCGGCAGCGGCGGCATCGAGGGGCAGGCGCAGACCGAGGGCTTCGAGCAGGTCGGCGCTGCCCGAGCGGCTGGAAACGGCCCGGTTGCCGTGCTTGACCACCCGTAGCGAGCAGGCGGCGGCCAGCAGGGCCGTACCCGTGGAGATGTTGAACGAGCCCGACCCATCGCCTCCGGTGCCCACCACGTCCACCAGGCCCTCGCCCCTTTCCACCTCGGGTCGGCGGGCCAGTTCGCGCAGAGCCCGGGAGAAACCGCGAACTTCCTCGGCAGACTCGCCCTTGAGGCGCAAAGCCGCCAGCAGCGCCCCCGCCAGGGCCGGCTCCAACTCGCCCGAGGCCAGCGCCTTCATCAGGGCTGTGGCCTGGGACTCGCCCAGATCGCGGCCGCCAAGGAGTTGCTCGAGAAGTTCTGTCACAGCTCTTCCTCCGCGTCCTGGTCGAGGAAGTTGCGCAGCAGGCTCTCACCCCGGGGCGTGAGAACGCTCTCCGGGTGGAATTGCACGCCTTCGACAGGCAGCGAGGTGTGGCGCAGACCCATGATCTCTCCGTCGGAAGTGTAGGCGCTGACGCTCAACTCGCCGGGCAGATCGTCTTCGAGCACCGCCAGGGAGTGATAGCGGCCCGCGGTGAAGGGGTTGGGCAAACCCTGGTAGAGGGTGCGGCCGTCGTGGTAGACCTCCGAAGGCTTGCCGTGCATCAGGCTGCGGGCCGGGCCGACACTTCCCCCGAAGGCGGCCGCCAGGGCCTGGTGGCCGAGACAGACCCCCAGCACCGGGACCTTGCCGGCGAAAGCACGAATCGCTTCGACGCTGATGCCGGCCGTCTCGGGACGTCCCGGGCCCGGGGAGACCAGCAGGTGCGTCGGCTCGAGGGCCCGGGCGGCCGCCAGGTCGATGGCGTCGTTGCGCTGTACGAGCACTTCCGCGCCCAGTATGCGCAGAGCCTGGACCAGATTGAAGGTGAACGAGTCGTAATTGTCGATCAGCAGCACGCGGCAGCTCACATCTCACCTCCCGCCACTTCCATCGCTCGCCGCAGCACTGCGCTCTTGGCCAGCACCTCTTCGTACTCGCGACGGGGAACGGAGTCGGCCACGATTCCGGCGCCCGCCTGGAAGGTATAAGTATCGCCCTCGAGAACCAGAGTCCGGATGGCGATGGCCTGGTCCATCTTTCCCTGGTGGCCGAAGTAGCCCACCGTGCCCGCGTAGACGCCACGCGGGACAGGCTCCAGCTCGTCGATCAGTTCCATCGCGCGGATCTTGGGCGCTCCGACGACCGTTCCAGCCGGGAAGGCCGCGGCGAAGAGGTCGAAGGCGTCGGCATCGGGCAACAGCACACCCTCCACGCCGCTGACCAGGTGCATCACGTGAGAGTAGCGCTCGATGATACGCGAGGGATCGACCCGCACCGTTCCCGGCACGGCCACGCGGCCCAAATCGTTGCGGGCCAGATCGACCAGCATCACGTGCTCGGCAGCCTCCTTGGGGTCAGCGAGCAGTTCTTCCTCCAGCCGCCGATCCTCCGCCTCGTCCGCGCCTCGGGGCCGCGTGCCGGCGATCGGACACAAGGTGGCTCGACGGCCATCGAGACGCACCAGGGCTTCCGGGGACGAGCCGATCACCGTTCGCTCACCGAACGTGCAGGTGTACATGTAGGGCGAGGGATTGAACAGGCGCAGGGCCCGGTAGACCTGGAAAGGGTCCACGTCACAGCGCCCGGAAAAGCGGATCGAGAGCACGAGTTGGTAGACCTCTCCCGCAGTGATCTCCCCTTGCACTCGCCGTACGGCGGCTTCGAAGGCACCGGGGGTGAAGCTGGCCTCAACCGGCGAAGGAGGACGGCCGGCCCGGGTGCGCACGGTCGTCGAGCGCAGCGCCGTCTCCACCTCCCGCCGCAGTGAGCGCCGTTCGGCCTCGCTGCCATCGTGGAATACCGCCGCGCGCCGGGTCAGGTGGTCGAAGACGAGCAGGGAGCGCGGCGCGGTGGCCATCAACTCGGGTCCAGCGCCCGGCGGCAGAGGCGGCAAGGACTGACCTTCGAAGTCGCGCACCAGGTCATAGGAAGCCACCGACACCAGCCCGCCGGCAAAGGGGCAGGCCCCGCCCTCGGCCCGGGGCTGCGGCGCACGCTCGAGGGCTCCGCGCAGGGCATCGAGAACGGCTTCGCGGCTGTTCGGACGGGGCTGACGTTTGCCGCCCATCTGCAGCCCTGCGCCGTCGAGCAGCAGGTCCTCGCCGCCACCGAAGCCGATGAACGAGTAGCGGGCCTGGCGTTCGCCGCCCTCCACGCTCTCGAGTAGAAAACGCGGCTGCAGGGGCTGCAGCTTGAGGTAGGCCGACACGGGCGTGTCGAGATCGGCTGCAATGTCGAATGGTGGCTTCATGCCGCATCCTCCGGGCCCCGTGGCCCACTCTGAACAAACGAAAACCCACCTCCGTGGAGGTGGGCTCGGTGGGTGCCGCCGTCGCAAGCCGCGATCAACTTCCCGCCGGAGTCACCTCCGTACAGTCGACGGACCAGAACCACCATCCGGTGGTGGGCAGTCGGCGGGCAGCGTCACGGTAAATCGTCATCGCGCCCCAACAAGTACTCCCTCCCTCCCTTCCCGTCAACCGGAAAAGCTCGAAACCCGACTTCAGCAGGACAGGCCTTCTCCGGATTCAGTCGTACTCCTCCTGTGCCGTGCACCCGCTGCGCCCACAGTCGCGACAAACAAGGCGAGAACCCGGCCAGAGGAAGACAGCCCCACCCCAGGGCGCCAGGAGGAGAGCGAAGATCGCCATCACGACGATCTCCACCGCCAGGCGGAGCCGGTCGACATCCAGGCTCTCGCACTGCGGGCAGGGAGGATGACACGGTTCCCATCGACCGGTTTCCGGCTCCTCCGGCTGGGCGTTCCACTCCCCGCCGATCGCCTCTCGCGTCCTTGGCAGATCTGACGGACGGACGCCCACGCGCCCCCCCGCCAGTCGAGCGCTCCCCTGAACAGATGGGCTGACTCCACGTCGAGGCCCCGGGCCACTGTCACGAGGGGAATGAACTCCGGTCTGTGTTCCTCGCTGGGGTCCCCGTCAACCAGAGCGCTCCCGCAGTCGGAGCACGCCGCAACCCCCTCGCGAAACTCCGCAGCACGCTCCGTACTTCCGCGGTGCGGACACTCAGGATGGGGGGCACCGCATCCTCCCCTTCCCCGCTTGTCCCGCGGCATCCCCTCCCCCACGATCGAGATAGCGACACCACGGAAGGACCGTGCCGAACCCCGATGACGCATCACCACCCGCCCTGACCCGGTGACGATGCGGAAGCTCACGCTAACTCAATGATAAGCCTCGGGGTTCCCCGCGCGGAAAGCCGCGATAGCTGCTAGAATGCGGCGTTTTCCGAAGGGTCCCATGCAGACACGATCCCCCCAGGCTCTCCCACCGAAACGCACCACGAGCTGGCTGGCCGTCTACGCCGAGCTGGGCAAGCTGCGCCTCGGCTCGCTGGTGGTTCTCACGGCCATCGTCGGCTACGCCCTCGGCGTCCGGGAGGGCTTTTCCTGGCTGACGGCCCTGGCCCTGGCCCTGGGCACTCTGCTGGCCGCGGCCGGCGCCAACACCCTCAACCAGTGGCTGGAAGTCGAGCGCGACGCCCGCATGCACCGCACCCGTACCCGTCCGCTGCCCACCGGCCGGATCACCCGCCGTCACGCCGTGGCCGCGGCCCTGGGCGAGAGCGTTCTGGGCACGCTGCTGCTCGCCCTGGCCTGCAACCTGCTGACGGCCGTGCTGGCCCTGGCGGTGATCCTGCTCTACGCCCTGGTCTACACCCCTCTCAAACCGCGGAGTTCCCTCAACACCCTGGTCGGCGCCGTCTGCGGCGCGGTGCCGCCCATGATGGGCTGGGCCGCCGCCCGGGGCAGCCTCGATGCGGGAGCGTGGGTTCTGGCCGCGACCCTCTTCGTCTGGCAAATCCCCCACTTCCTCGCCCTGGCCTGGCTGTATCGCGAAGACTACGTTCGGGGCGGCTACCGTATGCTTCCGATCAGCGACCCCAGCGGCGCGGTCACCTGCTGGATGGCCCTGCTCTACTCGCTGGCCCTGGTGCCCGTCGGCCTGGCGGCCACCGCGGCGGGCATGGCGGGCTGGGTCTACGCCATCGGCGCCGTCGTGCTCGGCGGCCTGATGATTGAACGGACCGTGCGCCTGCTCCGCCGCCGCACCGACCGCGCCGCGCGCCACGTGTTCTGGGCTTCCCTGGCCTACCTGCCGCTGCTGCTGGGGCTGATGGTCATCGACGCCCATCCGGCGTCCCCGCGGGCCGATGCCCCGCCGGCCACCCGCAGCGCCGCCACCCTGTTCTTCCGCTGAGACGATGAGCCTCGGCTACCGTTCCGCTCTCTGGCCGGTGTTCGGCTTGCTGGCCGCGGCCCTGGCCACCGCGGCCTGGCTCGGCGGGCCGCGCCTGCTCCACCCCAGGCACACGCAGGCGGGCGAGGGCCTGGACGTCGCCGCCCACGGCTTCGACCTCGCCGGCTTTCAACTCGATCGCACCTTGCTGGCCGCCTCGGGACAACCCCCCGACGGCCTGCTGGCCCTCCACGCCCCGCCCCACTTCAGCGCCTCCCTGGCGGACCGGTGGAACACCGAGCACCGGGGCAAGTACCTGGTCGGCTCCGACAGGGTGATCGGCCTGGCCTGGGGCGGCCAAGCCCGGGCCTATCCCCTGCGCGTGCTCAACTGGCACGAAATCGCCAATGACACCCTGGGCGGAATTCCCGTGGCTGTGACCTACAACCCCCTCTGTGACGCCGCGGTGGTCTTCGACCGGCGGGTGGACGGCGACGTGATCGACCTGGCCTTCAGCGGCCTGCTCTACAACTCCAACCTGCTGGCCTACGACGTCCAGCCGGAACGCGGTCGCCGGAGTCTCTGGAGCCAGCTCCTGTTTCGTGCCGTCAGCGGCCCCCGGGCGGGCCGCCGTCTGAAGGTGCTGCCCGCCAGCCTGGCGCGCTGGGGCGATTGGCGACGGGCCCACCCCGACACCACCGTCCTCGAACCCGACCCCAACCTGGTGCGCCTTTACAAGCGCGATCCCTACGCCCCGTACTTCGGCGACGAGCGGCTGCGTTTCCCGGTTCGTCCGCTGCCCGAACCCCATCGACGACGCAAGGAGGGCGTGGTTGCGCTGGTCAGCGACGAACAGACGCGGGTCTGGACCCACGGGGAACTGGCAACCATGGCGGCGGCCGACGGCGTCTTGCGGCTCCCCTTCCGCGGGCGGACCGTTCGTGCCCGCTGGAACCCGGAGCCACCCACCGTCCTTGTCGAGGATCTCGCCCCGGAATCAGGCATCGGTGTCGTCCACGCCTTCTACTTCGCCTGGTATGCCTTCCACTCCGCACCGGAGGCGGCCGGCAGGGCTACCAGAGCACCATCAGGACGAAGAGCAGCAGCCACACGGCCGTGAGAAAGTGCCAGTAGGCGGCGAGGTATTCCACGGCCCCGCAATGGTGCGCATCGTAGGCGCCCCGCCCGGCTCTCCACAGGACGAAAACCAGCGGAACGGCACCGCCGACGACGTGGACGGCGTGGAGCGCACTGAAGACATGGAAGGTAAAACCGTAGAGACTCGACCGGACCCCGCCCCCCGTCGCCTGGAGCTGGACCCACACCGCAGCCTGGCTGCCGAGAAAAGCCACGGCCAGCGCCAGGGCGCCGCGAAGCCGGCCGGCCAGCCGAACCCGGTCTCCCGCTCTCGCCGCGCGGAGAGCGCGCGCCATGAGCACGCTCGCCCCGACGGCCAGCGCTGTGCTCAGCCAGGTGCTGCGGGGGATCGGTGGAGCGAGAGCGGGCGGCCACGTACCGGCGCCCAGCCGGATCGAGACGTAGGCCACCATGACCGCGCCGAAAAGCATGCTCCCGGACAGCAGAAACAGGGCCAGGCCCAGCCGGCCCCTGGCGGTAGCGGCCAGTGCGGGCCCCGTGATCCACCTCTCGAGCCGGGCGGACCTGGGGCGCGATCTCACTGGGAATGCATCGCCGGGGCGTAGCGGGGAATCAATTCCGGCTGGTAGGCCGTGCTGTCGAGAAGGGTGATGCCGATCAGCAACGCGAGAAAGAACAGCGAGGCGATGAAGACCACCGCGTTGAACGGCCGTTCCCATCGCATGTGCATGAAGTAGAGCACCACCAGCGATCCCTTGACCGCCGCGATCGCCATGGCGATGACGATGTTCAATTCGCCGAAATCGAACTGCGCCACGCCCACCGTGACGACCGTCAGCGCGACGAGCGCGCCCCAGACCGCCAGAAGCAGTCTCACGGGCACCACGTGGGGGCTGGAACTATCGTGTTTGGACATCGTCGGCCTCGTCTAGCTGATCAGGTAAAGCAGCGGGAAGAGGAAGATCCAGATCAGGTCCACCAGGTGCCAGTAGAGCCCCACCATGTCCACCGGCGTGAAGTAATCGGGACCGAAGTCGCCGCGCGCAGCACGCATCAGGACCCAGCCGATGACGCCCATGCCGATCAACACGTGCAGGCCGTGCAGCCCCGTCAACGCGAAGTAGATGCCGAAGAAGATGTGCAGGTTCTGGGGAGGCCGGGGTATCACCTCCACCGGCTCCGGCTGCCCGGCGCCGGCGTCCCCGGCGACCGGGGCCGCATCCGAAGCGGGCGCGACAGGAGCATCCGCCGCCGGCCCCGAAGGCAGCGAGGCGACGGCCACCTCCTCGGGAATGCCATGCTCCTCGAGCACGTGGGGGTCGGGGTTGTAGCTGCGCCCCCACAGCAGCTGATGCTCGAACTTTTCCTTGTACTCCACGTACTTGACGCCGAGGAAGACCGTGGCGAAGACGAGGGTCAGGATCAGCATCCAGACCAGCCCCCGCCGCTTGCCGAGCTGGGCCAGCCGCACACCCCAGGCCATCGTCAAGCTCGAGCAGATCAGAACCAGGGTATTGAAGGCGCCCAGTTTCCAGTTCAGCATCTTGTGGGCGTAGTGGAACATCTCCGGATCGTGAGCCCGAAAATACGCGTAGGCCGCGAAGAGCCCCCCGAAGAAGAGCACTTCCTGGGCCAGGAACAGCCACATCCCCAGCTTGCCGGCCTCGACCTGCTGCGCGGGGTCATCGAAGTGGTGGGCCAGGTTCCGGGGATGTTCGTGGCTCACCCCGCCCGGCGCTCTCGCCGCCTCGCTCATGAAACTATGCCCTCCCCTCGGCCGCAGCCGCAGATCGATGGACCCAGCCTTCCGCCTCGCCCTTCCAGGTCAAATCCGTGAAATCGTAGGGATCCCGCGAACCGTCCGGGGTCGACTCGAAGTTCGTCGGAGGGGGCGGTGAGGCCGTCTCCCACTCCAGCGTCGCACCACCCCACGGATTGGCCGGAGCCTTTCTGCCGTTGCGCAACGAGGCGAGCAGGTAGAAGAGCACCATGACCAGGGCGATGCCCGTCAGGTAGGCCCCGACGGTCGAAATCACGTGCCCGGAGTGATACTTGGGCAGGTAGTTGTAATAGCGCCGGGGCATACCGTTGTAGCCCATCAGGAACTGCACGAAGAAGCTCAGGTTGAAGCCCAGGAAGACGAGAACCGCGGCGATCCGCCCCAGTTTCTCGTTGTACATCCGGCCCGTGATCTTGGGCCACCAATAGTGCAGGCCGGCGAGAAACGCCGTCACGGTCCCACAAACCATCACATAGTGAAAGTGGGCCACGACGAAGTACGTGTCGTGCAGGTGGACGTCGACCGAAAGCGTGCCGAGAAAGAGGCCGGTCAGCCCGCCGATCAGGAAGAGGAACATGAAAGACAAGGCATAGATCATCGGCGTGTCGAGCCGAATCGAGCCGCCGTAGAGCGTCGCCAGCCAGTTGAAAACCTTGATCGCGGACGGAATCGCCACGGCAAAGGTCAGGAACGAGAAGATCGTACTGGCCAGGTTCGACTGCCCCGAGGTGTACATGTGGTGTCCCCAGACGAAGAAACCGATCAGGGCAATGGCCACCGAGGAGAAGGCGATGAACTTGTAGCCGAAAATATGCTTGCGCGAGAAGACCGAGATCGTCTCCGACATGATCCCCATCGCCGGCAGCACCATGATGTAGACCGCCGGGTGGGAGTAGAACCAGAAGAAGTGCTGGAAGAGCACCGGGTCACCACCGAGGTTGGGGTCGAAGATCCCGATGCCGAAGACCCTCTCGAGGGCCAGCAGCAGGAGGGTGATGGCCAGCACCGGGGTGGCGAGGATCTGGATCACAGAGGTGGCATAGAGCGCCCAAACGTTGAGCGGAAGCTTGAACCAGGTCATGCCCGGCGCACGCATCTTGTGCACCGTGACAATGAAGTTCAGTCCCGTGAAGATCGAGGAAAAACCCAGGATGAACGCCGCGAGGGTCATCGACACCACGCTGGTGTTGGTCGTCGTGCTGTAGGGCGTGTAAAAGGTCCAGCCGGTGTCGACCCCGCCGGTGGCCAGGGTCCAGATCGCGAAGAACGCGCCGAACATGTAGATGTGGTAGCTGGCCAGGTTGAGCCGGGGAAAGGCCACGTCCCGGGCACCGAGCTGCAGGGGCAGGACGAAATTGCCCAGGGCCGCTGGAATCGCCGGGATCAGGAAGAGGAAGATCATCACCGCTCCATGGAGGGTGAACATCTTGTTGTAGGTATCGGGCCCCATGATCGTACGCTCGGGCGTGAGCAGCTCCGTACGCACGAGCATCGCGAAAAAGCCCCCGAGCGCGAACATGGTCAGCGTCGAGACCAGATACATCACGCCGACCCGCTTGTGGTCGAGGGTGAAAATCCACGAGAGAATCCCGCGGGAGGCGCCGAGGTAGTTCGTCTCCGCCTGCGCGCCGGCATCGATGGCGGTCATGGCTTCTCCTCCGGGGCCGCCTCGGGGCCGCCCGAGCTGAGGCTCTTGATGTACTCGATCAGGACCGTGATCTCTTTGTCCTTGATTCTTCCCTGGAAGGTAGGCATCACCGGTTCGTATCCTTCGACCACCTTGGCCTGCGGATTGAGGATCGATTCGCGAATGTAGTCTTCGTCGACCAACACCCTGGTGCCGTCCTTCATCGTCACCTCGTGCCCGAAGACACCCTTGAGAGTCGGTCCGATGCCCCGGTTGCCATCGACCGTATGGCACTGGGTGCAGCCCCGGGTCTTGAACACGCGCTCGCCGGCCTCCACGGGAGGCATCGCCGCGATGAAATCCGAGGCCAGGGTCAACCACTGATCGAACTCACCGGCGGGATGGACGATCACCTGGGCCAGCATGTCCGAGTGACTGGTCCCGCAGTACTCGGCGCACAGCAGCGTGTAGGTTCCCGGCCGATTGGCCTTGAACCACAGCTTGTTGTAGCGCCCGGGAACGACGTCTTTCTTGACCCGGAAGGCCGGGATGAAGAGGCTGTGAATCACGTCGTTGGAGGAAAGCACGAGGCGGATTTCACGATCGACCGGAAGGTGCAGATCCTTGTCGACATAACCGTTGGGATAGGTGAACTCCCAGGACCACTTCTGGGCGTTGACCAGGATCTCGTAGGCGTTCTGCTGCGGCAGGTTCATCTGCATGTAACCCTTGAAGCCGGAGTAGAACATCACGATCACCAGGATGCTGGGGATGATCGTCCAGGTCAGCTCGAGAGCGGTGCTGTGGGAAGGCCCCTGGCCGAGTTCGCGATCGCCGCGGTAGCGGAACTTCACCACGAAAATCACCGCCAGCGCCGTGATCAGCACGAAAAAGAAAACGCTGACATAGAAAATGTAGTTGAAGGTCCAATCCACCGAGTCGGCCACGTCGGCCGCCCGAACGGGCAGGCTCAAACCATCGCCGGGCCCCGCCAGCGCCACCGCGCCGAGGAGGTGATCGAACAGGCTCATCATCGTGCTTCCGTCGCGGCCATCTTCTTTTTTCGGCGCCTGTCAACCCGCCAAAGCACCAAGAGGACCGATCCGAGTGCCGCGATCGTGATCGCCCCCATCACCCGCATCAGCGCCATCGCCGCGGGGGTGTAGCGTCTTTCCTTCGCGTCGTAGTGAAAGCAGTAGAGAATCACCCGATCGAGAGTCGTACCGATCGTACCCTCCGAGGCCTCGACCAGGGCCAGGCGAAGGGTCTTGGGCTCCTGCGAGACTCCATAGAGATAGCGTACGATCTTCCCTTCGGGCGAGAGCATGAAGAGCACGGCCGTGTGGGCGAACTCGTCCTGCTCCCGGAGATAGCGGTAATCGAATCCGACTTGAGTCGCCAATTCGGTGATCACCGGCTGCTCGGCGGTCAGAAAATGCCAGCCCGCCGCCGCCGAAGGCCGCTGGTAGCTGCGGATGTAGTTTTCTTTCTTGGCCGCCGCGAGGGCCGCGGTTTCATCGGGATCGATGCTGACGGTCAGGATCGTGAATTCCTGGCCCGCGGTCCACTCCAGTTCACGCAGCGTATCGACCAGGCTGTTCCAGATCAGGTTGCAGAGCATCGGGCAACGAAAATAGCCGAGACTGAGGATCACCGGTCGGCGGCCATCGAAGTAGTCGCCCAGGACCACCCGCCGCCCGTTTTCGTCGACCAGTTCCAGGTCCGCGGGAAGCCTGCGGCCCAGGTGCTCGGTCACGCCCACTCCCTGGAGTTCGTCGGGTACCGCCTTGACGGTCTGGGCCGCCGCCGGTCCCGCGACGAGCAGCGCCAGCAAGGCGATGGGCAGCGACGGCTTCACCGTCCCCCCCCACCCCGTGCCTCATCCTCGATCACGAGCTCCATGGCCCGCTCGATGGGCACCTGCACCCGGCCCGCCTGCTGGTCGATCCAGCGATATTCCGTCAGTTTCTCGAGTTGCTCGGCACGGACGCGGGCGAGGGTCGTATCCTCGACGGCCACGACTCTCTGTTCGAGCATCCGCCGCTCCGCAAAGTTGTAGAAGCCCTCCAGGGCCAGCACGGTCGCAATGACGATGATGCACCCGGCGGCCAGGACGAAACCCAGGGCCAGGGGGTCAGGATCGCCTTGTCCCTTGCTCCACATCACGCTCTCCTCATCCCGCCGCCGCGGACCCGGCGCGGGCGTCGCCGGACGCCCGGCTTGCCACGGGATCAGACATTTTCGAAACTCAGCGACTCGCCGAGGCGGGGATCCTTCTCAGGCACCAGCGCCGCCTTGCCGATCAACCGGGACCAGCCCGCCAGGTAGAAACCGCCGATGCCTACCAGGCACAGCAGGTCGAACAGGCTCCAGGGCACCTCCGCCGCCTCGTGGTTCATCTCCGGCAGCACGATCCAGTAAAGCTCGATCCAATGCATCGCCAGCAGCCACAGTCCGGCCAGGACCAGGATCGGCAGCCTGCGCTTGACGTGCTTGGACATCAGGAACACGA
This sequence comes from Acidobacteriota bacterium, assembly GCA_030949985.1. Lineage (NCBI taxonomy): Bacteria > Pseudomonadati > Acidobacteriota > Acidobacteriota bacterium. Next base: position 110,630 of record JAUZRX010000051.1, on the reverse strand, counting down.
AGGGCAGCATGAAATGCCCCACGACGATCAACCACGCCACGTCGGACCAGGTCCCCGCTTCCCGGCGAAGGTACCAGCCGATCTCCTCGGGGAGGTTGCCGTACCAGATCAGCATGAACTGGGAAAAGGCGATGTAACCCCAGAAGACGAGGAAGGCGAACATGAACTTGCCCATGTCCTGGAAGTGCTCGGGGGTAATGGCCCGCTCCAGGCGGCCACGGCCTTGCAGCCACCAGACGATTCCCGGCAGAAGCGCGAAAAAGGCCAGGAATCCGCCGGCGAAGAAGTACACGCCGAAGATCGTGCTGAACCAGTGGGGATCGAGGGACATCAACAGATCGAAAGCGGCCAGGGTGACGGTCAGGGCGTAGACGAACATCAGCGGGGCCGATACCTTCTCCATGCGCTGGGTCAAGCGATAGTCACCGGTCCGGTCCTGCTTGATGGATGTCCGCAACAGGAAGAGACTCCCACCGACCCAGGCGATGAAGTAGAGCGCCACGCGGACGAGGAAGAAGTCCAGGTTCAGATACCCCGCCTTGTGCTGCAGGATATGATCGTGGGCCACGGCTTCGGCATCGAGCCAGTGATAGAGATCGTGAAGCCCGAAGTAGAGGGGCACGAACAGCAGGCCGCAGATCAACGTATTGGCCGCCAAGCCCTCGGCGATCCTCCGGAGCACCACCGACCAGCCGGCCTTGGCCAGGTGCTGGATCAGGACGAAGCCCAGCGCTCCCAACGAAATGCTGAGAAAGAAAACCCAGTTCACCAGGTAGGACCACCACAGGCGGTGCATCCCCCCTTCAGCGCCCTGGGCCAGGCCGAACGCCGCCCCCAGGCCCAGCACGCCGAGAACCAGTCCAACAAGGGTCAGCCGGGCCGACAAGCCCTCGAGAAAGCGGTTTTCCCGGCTGATGTCCGTGATCTGCTGCATCACCCACCTCGCCTCAGCGGAGAGTCGACCGCTTGTCCGCCGGAACCTCGTCGATGCTCGCGCGCCGGCTCCGCTGAAGCGCGCGAACGTAGGCCACGATGGCCCAGCGATCGGCCACTGGAACCTGCGAACCGTAGGCGGGCATGTTCCGGATTCCGTTGGCGATCGTGTTGTAGATGTGCCCCACGGGTCGCTCGACCACCGTCTGGTCGTGCAGGTTCGACGGCGGCGTCCAGGTGCCCTCCCCGAGTTCTTCGGCGCGACGGGCGACCATGCCGTCGCCGTCACCGGCCTGGCCGTGGCACGGGGCGCAGTAGATACCGTAGCGCTCTCTTCCCCGTTCGAGCAGGGCGCGGTCGACCCGCACCTGCCCGGGGAAAGTCGTCGCGAAGGCCTCGCCGACCTTGCCCCGGTAGTAGTGGTCGTCCTCTTGCAGCTCACCCTGGGCGATGGTGCCATCGACGGGCAGCCTCATCGCCCTTCCGTCCGAAAAAAGCAAACTCGCGGACTGGGCCTTGAACTTTTCCTGGGAATCCATATCCGGAACGATGTGGATACGGGGCTGGGAGGACACGCGGGTCCGCGCCCGGGCGATCCACGCCAGGGGAACGAACGACAGGCAAACCAGCAGGATCAACAGGTAGACCATCGGTCTCGGCATCGCCTCAGTCCTCCACGACTTCGACGCCGAGTCCTCCCAAGGACTCGAGGAAAGCGCGGGTTTTCTCCGGATCGAAGCTGGGATCCCGCGCCTCGATGACGATGAAGAAGCGGTCGTTGGTCACCCGCCGGAAGCGTTCACTGCGAAGCACCGGCTGATACCAGCGCGGCAGGCCGTTGGCAATCAGCATGCCCACGAACGCGGAGATCGCCGCGAAGAGGACGGTCGATTCGAAGACGATCGGAATGTTGGCCGGGATGCCGAACAGCGGCTTGCCGGCGATGTTCAACGGATAGTCCACCCCGTTCATCCACAACTGCATGGCCAGGCCCAGGGTGGCGCCCGTCGCTCCGCAGGCGAGCACGAGCCAGGGCAGCCGGGTGTCCCGCATCCCCATCGCGTCGCTCAGGCCGTGTACCGGGAAGGGGGTGTGGGTGTCCCAGTACTCGTAGCCGGCGTCCCGCACCTTCTCGGCCGCGTGGACAGCTTTCGCCACGTCGTCGAACTCGGTCATCATCCCCCAGATCCGGGGTTCCTGTCCGCTCACGATGCATCCTCCCCGTGCCGCGGTCGCTGGCGATCCGGATGCGGAGCGTCGGGCCAGTAATCGCCGAAGGGCCGGTGTCCGTCGTGGGAGACGAGCGCCTGCGGCATCACGCTCTTGACCTCCGCCATGGCCACGATCGGCAGGAAGCGGATGAAGAGCAGGAAGAGCGTGAAGAAAAGCCCGAAACTGCCCACAAGTGTGAGAATGTCGATCAGTGTCGGCGTGAAGTGCCCCCAGCTCGAGGGCAGGTAGTCGCGGCTGAGCGAGCTCATCACGATCACGAATCGCTCGAACCACATGCCGATATTGACGAAAATGCTGATGATCCAGACCCCCAGCGCGCTGGTCCGAACCTTGCGGAACCAGAAGAGCTGCGGGATGAAGGCGTTGCAGGTGAACATGATCCAGTAGCCCACCTTGTACGGGCCGAAGGCCCGATTGATGAAGGTGAACTGTTCGGCCAGATTCCCGCTGTACCAGGCGATGAAGAACTCGACGGAATAGGCGTAGCCGACCATCGAACCCGTGACGAGAATGATCTTGGCCATGTTCTCGATGTGCCGCCGCGTGATCAGGTCTTCGAGTCCGAGGAAGCGGCGACAGGGGATCAGAATCGTCGCCACCATGCCGAAGCCGCTGAAAATCGCTCCGGCCACGAAGTAGGGCGGGAAGATGGTCGTATGCCATCCAGGCAGGATGGAAACCGCGAAGTCGAAGCTGACGATGGAATGCACGCTGAGCACCAGCGGCGTGGCGAGGGCGGCGAGAATCAGGTAGGCCCGCTCGAAGCGAAGCCAGTGACGATTCGACCCGGTCCACCCCAGGCTGGCGATGCCGTAGGCGATCTGCCGGATCTTGCCCGTCGCCCGGTCACGCAGAGTCGCCAGATCGGGCACCATACCCATGAACCAGAACATGGTGGAAACCAGCGCGTAGGTGCTCACGGCGAAGACGTCCCACAGCAGGGGACTGCGGAAGTTGGGCCACATGGCCATCTGGTTGGGCAGCGGGAAGAGCCAGTACGCCAGCCAGACACGACCGATGTGAATCGCCGGGAACGTCCCGGCGCAGGCGACCGCGAAGATCGTCATGGCCTCCGCGGAGCGGTTGATGCTCGTCCGCCACTTCTGACGGAAGAGAAAGAGCACCGCCGAAATCAGCGTCCCCGCGTGGCCGATGCCGACCCAGAAGACGAAGTTGACGATGGGGAAGCCCCAGGCCACGGGCACCTGGTTGCCCCACACGCCGACACCGGTGGTGATGAGGTAGACGATGCAGGCCTTGAGGATCAGGAGCAGCGTCAGGGCCACCCCGAACGAGGCCCACCATCCCAGGGGCCAGCGCTTGCGCTCGGCGACCGCGCAGACCGTCTCGGTGACCTCGGTAAAGCCCTTGCCCCCGAGAACCAGCGGTGCCCGCTGCCGGGGATCCTGCCCCAGATTGTCGATCGGTGCCGTACTCATGGGTCAGTGGTGCTCCTTGGATCCATGCCCACCGCCACCGGGGGGAGGATTGCGAACCTTCCCCAGGTAGCGGGTACGCGGCTTGACGTTCAGTTCCTCGAGCATGCCGTAGGCCCGCCGGTGCGCATGGGCCCGGGCGACCCGACTCTCCGGATCGTTCAGGTCGCCGAAGACGATGGCCTGGGTCGGGCAGACCTGGGCGCAGGCCGGAACGATCTCGCCGTCGGCGATCGGCCGCTGCTCGTTGGCGGCCTGGATCTTCACCGCCTGGATACGCTGGGTGCAGTAGGTGCACTTTTCCATCACACCACGGGAACGGACCGTCACCTCCGGGTTGTGAACCAGCGATTCGAGCTCGGTCAAGTTCTTGTGGTAATTGAAGTAATTGAAGTGCCGCACCTTGTAGGGACAGTTGTTCGAGCAGTAGCGCGTGCCCACGCAACGGTTGTAGACCATCACGTTGAGCCCTTCGCTGTCATGGACGGTCGCCGCCACCGGGCAGACCGATTCGCAGGGAGCGTCTTCGCAGTGGTGGCAGGCCACGGGCTGGAAAGCGATACCCGCCTCGTCCGGCTCGCCCTTGTAGTACCGGTCGACCCGCAGCCAGTGCATCTCCCGCCCCTCGCCGACCCGCTCCTTGCCCACCACGGGAGTGTTGTTCTCCGCCTGGCAAGCCACGACACAGGCACTGCAACCGATGCAGGTGTTGAGGTCGATGGCCATGCCCCACTTGTGGCCGTCGTACTCCCACTCTTTCCACATCGACATCGGCTCCATCTCGTGGACCCGGTGCCGAACGAAATCAGGCTGCTCGCGGTATTCGGCCAGGTCCGCCTCCCGCACCAGCTCGCCGGCCCGTCGACCGGTCTCGTCCCGGCCGAGCTGGTCGATGGCGAAGTGGTCCTGGGTGCAGGAAAGGGGATAGCTGCGACCGAGGGGAGTGACGCGAACCCCCTCGATCCAGCCGGCACCGGCCACCGTACGCAAGGTGTAGGCGTCGACCCCCACCGAAGTGCCGACCCGCCCCGCCCGACGGCGACCGTAACCCAGGGCCAGGGAAGCGGTGCCGCGGGCCTGGCCCGGCGCGACGAAGACCGGAACCTCGAGACGACGCCCGTCGACCTCGAGAGCGACCAGCTCGCCATGCTCGGCCCCCAGCGCCTCGGCGGTGGAAGGCCCGACCATCAGCGCATTGTCCCAGGTCAGCTTGGTCAGGGGGTCCGGCAGTTCCTGGAGCCAGGCGTTGTTGGCATAGCGACCGTCGTAGGTGGCCCCCCGGGTGAAGACCAGGTCGACGGCTCCCTTGACCGCGGCGGAACCCGCGAGAGCCGCCAGCTCCGGCCGCAAACGATCCATGGCCGAGGCGGAGGGGCGGACGGTGATGGGCTCGAGGGCCGAGCCGGCGACCACGCCGTCGTGAACGCTGCGGCGCCAGGCCTTCTCGAAACCGACCTCGCCGAGCCAGTGGCGGAGGGTGCGGCGCACGATCTGGTGACCGGACGTCAAGACCCCCGTCGTCAGCAGGGAGAGCAGTTCGATGGCGCTGCGCCCATCGTAGAGCGGCGCGATCAGCGGCTGGGCCACGCTCACCGTGCCGTCCCAGGCCCGCGCATCGCCCCAGGTCTCGAGGAAATGAGCCATCGGCAGATGCCAGGAGCAGAGTTCGGAGGTCTCGTCCTCGTAGAGCCCCAACCGGATGCTCTGCCGCACCCGGCCCAGCTTCTCCGCCAGGCCGAGTTCCGCCGGAGCGTCGTAGGCCGGGTTGCCGCCGATGATCAGCAGTGTGTCCACGGAACCGGCGTCGATGGCGGCGGCCAGCTCGGTGACGGCCTGGAAGTGGGACGGACGATCGCCGTCCGGATCGGCGGTGTAGGAAACGGTCGCGCCTCCAGCACCGAGAGCGGCGTTGATCAGATGGGCCAGGGCATGGAGCACGGCCGGCTGCCGGGGGCCGACGGCAAGCACCACGTCGGGAGCGTGAGCCGCCAGGTCCTCGGCCAGGCCCGCCGCAAACGCCGCCGCGCGGGGCTCGAGGCCATCGGCCGCCAGCCCGGCTCCCCCGGGGAAAAGGCCCCGGCGCGCCAGCTCGCCGGCCACGGCGATCAGCACGCGCCCCACCTCGGCGGGAGCGACCGGCAACCGCTGATCGGCGACCGCGCCCGTCAGGGAGTAGGCGCTCTCCACGGCGTAGAGCCGGCTGGGGTCCGCCTCGTCCACCCGCCGGCGGGAATCGGCGAAGTCCCTGGCCTGGGCCAGCGCCGCGGGGTGATCGAAGATCGGGTCCGCGTCGAAACAGGCGATCACCGCCGCCCGGGCCAGCCGCAAGTGGCTGCGCAGCGGGCGCCCGAAGGCCATGCGGATCCCCTCGCGCTCGCTGTCCCGGGAAAGCGCCTCGTACTCGTGCCACCGGGCCTGGGGAAAGGCCTGGCGGAACTCGGCAGCCATCCGCCGGAAGCTGGGCGAAGAGGAGGCGGCGGTGAGCACATGCAGCCCCCGGCCGCCCCGGGCACGCAGATCGCCGAAGGCGGCGGCGGCGAAGCCGTCGAAATCGCTCCACGCCGGGTGTACCTGCTGGCCCCCTTCCCGCCGCACCAGCCGCGTCGACCGGTCGGGGTCGTAGAGCTCGAGCACCGCCGCCTGGGCCAGCGCGTCGGTGGCCCCCCGCGAGGCGGGATGGCGCGGATTGCCTTCCACCTTGACCGGGCGCCCGTCGTAGCTCGTGACCAGCAGGCCCGAGGCCGCGCCGCCCACGTCCATCGCCGTGGCGTAACGCTCGGGCACACCGGGGACATGTCCTTCCGGCCGGCGGGCGAAGGGCAGGATGGTCTCCTTCGGCCAGCGGCAGGCCGTCAGCCCCGCCAGGGCCATCGAGGCCCCCATCAGTCGCAGGAAAGAACGGCGGGAAGAGCCGGAAAGCTCCGGCATGGCGGCCGGGAACTCGCTCTCCAGCCAGCGGCGGAACTCTGCGGTCTCTCCGAGCTCTCCGAGAGAGCGCCAGTACTTCTTGTCGGGCACCGGGTTCTTCATCGATGACATGTCGAGCAGTCCGTGGAGGGTTGAAGGTTACGCTTCTCCCGCACCTGGCGACCGACCTCGGCACGATCCTCCTCAGGCGCCCAGTCGAGCTGGGTCACGTACTGGGGGGGGCGCAGGTGGACATCGGGATTGCGGTGACAGTCCAGGCACCAGCCCATGCTCAGCGGAGCCACCTGCCGGACCTCTTCCATGCGATCCACACGGCCGTGGCACTCCACGCATCCCACACCGCGGGTCACGTGAGCCGAGTGGTTGAAATAGACGTAGTCGGGCAGGTCGTGCACCCTGACCCAGGGGATCGGCTCGCCCGTGGCGTGGCTCTGGCGGACGAGAGCCAGCTTGTCGCTGGTCGCCCGGACCCGCTGGTGGCAGTTCATGCAGGTCTGGGTCGGGGGGATCGCGGCCTTGGCCCCCACCTCGACGGTGTTGTGGCAGTAGCGGCAGTCGATACCCAGCTTGCCCACATGGAGGGCGTGGGAGTAGGGCACCGGCTGGACCGGCTGATACCCGGCATTGATCGTCTTCGGCGAAAAGCCCAGCCAGACGACCACGACGAGATAGACCGGCCCGCCCACCAGGGCCAGGCCGATGATCGTCCTGATATGGTTGGCCCACTTGGGGAATACGAAACGGCGATCAGATTCCATGGTTTCCAGGCCCCGGGGTTTTCACCCAGCGCGCGCCGCCCCGCCCTTCCATCGCAAAACAGATCCTCGGCGAAAGTCGATCACCCGCTTCTTTCGCTTCGTTCCCGCGTCGCAGGGAGGTAGATGACGGCTTGGTCGAAATGATTACCCGCTCAAGGGGCCTAATCATGCATGGATAACCGGGGCAGACAAGAGGCGCCCCTTGATCCAGATCAAGCCCGCCGCTGCCGGCGACGGGGCGCCGGCAGCGGAGAGAAACCCGGCGGAGCACGGCGGCGGCTGAATAATCGGTCAGCCACCCCCCTTTTGAAGCGCCCCCGGGTCCTGCATGATGGGCGACGGCTTTCGCCCCTGGCTGAAAATGGAGTAAAAAGGGGCTGCGTGAAACCCCGTCAGGGGCCCGAAGAAGAAGTCGCGAGTGCTCAGCAGGGGCCGCCCGGCCCGAGGAAGGAACCCCGATGAAAGCTGGAGTACCCAAGGAAACCTGCCCTGGAGAAAAGCGCGTGGCTCTCGTTCCCGGAGTGCTGGCGCCCCTGCTCAAGGCGGGCGTCGAGGTCTGCGTGGAACGCGGCGCCGGCATGGCGGCCGGCTACACGGACGAGGACTACGCCGAAAAAGGCGCCACCATCGTCGAAGACCGGGCGCAGCTCTTCGCCGACTGCGAGGTGATCTTCCAGGTCCGCACGCCGGGTGCGAATGCGGCGACCGGTGACCAGGACCTGGAGCTGATGCACGCGGGTCAAGTCGTCATCGGCCTGGCCGACCCGCTGTCGCATGCCGAACGGATCCAGGCCTTCGCCGGCCGCGGCATCACGCTCTTCGGCCTCGAACTCCTCCCCCGCATCACCCGCGCCCAGAGCATGGACGTCCTCTCGTCCCAGGCGATGGTGGCGGGCTACAAGGCGGTGCTGCTGGCGGCCAACGCCCTGCCCCGGCTGTTCTCCATGGAAATGACCGCGGCCGGCACCCTCGCGCCGGCCCATGTCTTCGTCATCGGCGCCGGCGTCGCCGGACTCAAGGCGATCGCCACCGCCAAGCGCCTGGGCGCAGTGGTCCATGCCTACGATGTCCGCCCCGCGGTCAAGGAACAGGTGGAGAGCCTCGGTGGGAAGTTCGTCGAGCTGGAGCTGGAGCCCACCGCCGCCGAAGACAAGGGCGGTTACGCCAAGGAACTCGGTGAAGAATTCTACCGCAGGCAGCGCGAGGTGATGACCCGGGTCGTCGCCGAGTGCCAGGTCGTGATCACGACCGCGGCCATTCCCGGCAAGAAGTCCCCGGTGCTGGTCACCGAAGAGATGGTGCGGCAGATGAGTCCCGCCTCGATCATCGTCGACCTGGCCGCCGAACGGGGCGGGAACTGCGAATTGACCCGTCCGGACGAGGTCCGGGAAGTACACTCGGTCACGATCTACGGCCCGACGAATCTCCCCTCGGAAATGGCCTACCACGCCAGCCAGATGTACGGCAAGAACCTGGTCACCTTCTTCCGCACTTTGCTGGACAAGGAAGGCGCGCTGAAGATCGACACCGAAGACGAAGTGATCCGCGACACCCTGCTGACCCGGGACGGACGGCTCGTCAACGCCCGCCTCGAAGGACTCCTCGCTCCCCCCACGAACGACGACAAGGAATAGGAGGCTCCATGGAACTGCTGATCCTGCTGCTGACGATCTTTGCGCTGGCGATCTTCGTCGGTTTCGAGATCATCACCAAGGTGCCGCCGACGCTGCATACGCCGCTGATGTCGGGCTCCAACGCGATTTCCGGGATCGCCATCGTGGGCGCGATTCTCTCCGCTTCCACCAGCAACGACACGATCACCACCGTGCTGGCCTTCCTGGCGCTGGTGTTCGCCACGATCAACGTGGTCGGCGGCTTCCTCGTCACCCACCGCATGCTGGACATGTTCCGGAAGAAGGGCTGAGAGCCATGGGCAACGAGTTCTTGATCGACACGGGACTGGTCAACCTGGCCTACCTGGTGGCCTCGATCCTCTTCATCCTGGGTATCAAGGGATTGACCCACCCGCGCACCGCCGTCCGCGGCAACTTCCTCGGCGCCATGGGCATGCTGCTCGCCGCCCTGGCCACGCTGCTGGCCCGGGGCCTGGATTTCCGCGTGATCCTGGCCGGTATCGTGGTCGGCGGAGCGATCGGCGCCGTCTCCGCGGCCCGCGTCCAGATGACCGCGATGCCGCAGATGGTGGCCATCTTCAACGGTTTCGGCGGCATCGCCTCGATGCTGGTGGCGGGAGGCGCGCTGGCCATCACCCTGCGTGGCGAGTTGCCTCCCAACCTGCAGATGATCATCGCCACCGCGGCATCCGGCCTGATCGGAGCGGTGACCTTCACCGGCAGCGTCGTGGCTTTCGGCAAGCTCCAGGGCCTCAAGCTTTTCCCCAGCGGCCAGGTGATCTTTCCCGGCCAGAAGCCGCTCAACGCCCTGGTCGCCCTCGCCACGCTGGGCGCCTCGGTCTGGCTGGTCACGGATCCGACCAACCTGACGGCCTACTGGGTGATCTGCGGCGTCTCGGCCCTGCTCGGTATCCTGCTCGTGATCCCCATCGGTGGCGCCGACATGCCGGTGGTCATCGCCCTGCTCAACTCCTACTCGGGCCTGGCGGCCGCCGCCACGGGTTTCGTGCTGAACAACAACGTGTTGATCATCTCGGGCTCACTGGTCGGCGCGTCGGGAGTGATCCTGACCAGCATCATGTGTAAGGCGATGAACCGATCGCTGACCCACGTTCTCTTCGGCGTCCTCGGCCCCGCCGCCGACGGCCCTTCCGCCGACGATGTCTACGGCGGCAACGTCAAGTCGGCCAGCCCCGAGGAAGTCGCGATGCTCTTCGACAGCGCCCAGCGCGCGGTCATCGTGCCCGGCTACGGCATGGCCGTCGCCCAGGCCCAGCATGCCGTCCGGGATCTGACGAACCTGCTGGAATCCCGCGGGTGCAGCGTCGAATTCGCGATCCATCCGGTAGCCGGCCGCATGCCCGGGCACATGAACGTGCTGCTCGCCGAGGCGGACATCGAGTACGACAAGCTCAAAGAGATGGACGAAATCAACCCGACTCTCGAACAGGCCGACGTGGCCCTCGTCATCGGCGCCAACGACGTGGTCAACCCCGTGGCGCGCACCGATCCATCCAGCCCGATCGCCGGCATGCCGATCATCGACGTCGACAAGGCCCGGACCGTGGTCGTGGTCAAGCGTTCCCTCTCGCCCGGCTTTGCGGGCATCCCCAACCCGCTGTTCGCCATGGACAACACGCTGATGATGTTTGGGGACGGCAAGAAGGCGATCGTCGAGCTGATCGCAGCTCTCAAGGAGTCGTAGTCACCGGCTCCGCGGCCCGGGTCGTGTGCCTTTCGATGACCCGGGCCAGCTCGTCCCTGTCGATCGGCTTGCTGACGTAGTCATCCATGCCGGCGGCCAGGAACCTCTCGCGGTCTCCACGCATGGCATGGGCTGTCATCGCCACGATCGGCAGGTGCCGGCCTTCCGTCTCCCGTTCCCGAATCGCCCGGGTCAATTCCAGGCCGTCCATCACGGGCATCTGGACATCGGTGAGCAGGATGTCGTAGTCACCGCCGTCGAGGGCCTCGAGGGCCTGGCGGCCGTCCGCCACGACGGTCGATCGGTAACCCATTTTCTCCAGCAGGCGCTGGGCGACCTTCTGATTGACCGGATTGTCTTCGGCGAGCAGGATCTTGGCCTTCTTGAAGACCTTCTCGCGGATCGTGTGTCGCGTGACGAGGCGGAGCGACTCGGACCCTCCCGCCTCGCGGGCCCCCAGCACCATGGCCAGGCAATCGCGGACCTGGGACTGCTTGATCGGTCGCACCAGGTAACCGCTGAAACCGCGTTCCTTGATCCGGGCGGCATCGCCTCGACGGCCCTGGTCGGCAAGATAGACCAGCGGCGTCGAAGCGATCCCCTCGTCGGCATTGATCGCCGCCCCCAACTCCTCGCCGCTCGCGCCGCCGGCGATCCGCCCGCCGATCAACACGGCATCGAAGGGCTCCCCCCCGGCCTTCGCCGCCCGCAGGCGTTCGAGCGCCTCGTCGTATGCCGCGACTTCCTCGTGCCGGCATCCGCAAGCCTCGAGCTGGCTGGCCAGGATCCGCCGATTGAGACTCTCCCCATCGACAGCCAGAATCCGCTTCCCCTCGAGTTCCGACAGCACCACGGGTGCTTCCATCGCCTCCGCGGGCGCGTTGAGCACGACAGTGAACCAGAAGGTCGACCCTCTGCCCTCCTCGCTCTCCACACCGATATCGCCGTCCATCAGCAATACGAGCTGGCGGGAGATCGCCAGGCCGAGACCCGTGCCGCCGTACTTCCGAGTCGTCGAGGTGTCCGCCTGGCTGAAAGATTGGAACAGCTTGTCCTGCAGCGGCCCGGGAATGCCGATGCCGGTGTCCTGCACTTCAAATCGAAGTTCGAACAACGTGTTGCGCCGGGAGGCCAGGCTGACGGTGATCAGCACGCGGCCCTTCTCGGTGAACTTGATCGCGTTGCCGGCCAGATTGAGCAGAATCTGGCGCAGGCGGCCCGGGTCTCCCCGCAGATAGGACGGCACGTCCGGATCGATCATGCAGGCCAGCTCCAACCCCTTGTCCGCCGCCTTGGGGGAGAGCAACTGGATCACGTCGTCGACAGTGGCCCGCAGGTCGAAATCCAGGATTTCCAGCTCCACCTTGCCGGCCTCGATCTTCGAGAAATCAAGGATATCGTTGATCAAGGTGAGCAGCGTACGACCACAGTTCTGCACGATCAGCGCATAGTCCTTCTGTTCCGCATCCAGATCGCTGTCCAGCAGCAGCTCGGTCATGCCGATGATCCCGTTCATCGGCGTGCGGATCTCGTGGCTCATGGTCGCCAGGAAAGCCCCCTTGGCTTCGGCCGCCTCCCCGGCACGCCGCGCCATCTCGGCGGCCTGCAGGGTCGTCTCTTCGAGCTTGTTGTAGGAGAAGCTCAGCTCCGCGTTGGTCTGCTCCAGGCGCTCCCGGGCCTCACGCAGTTCCGTTTCGACGCGGCGCAGGTCGGTGACGTCCCGCAGGACCGCGACGTGCCCCCCCTCACCCCGCTCCGTGGCGACGGGAACGGCGTCCACCAGGAAATCCACGATACGCCCACCGGCACAACGCAGCCGGAGCGCCTGCCCGCGCACCGGAACTTCCGAGCGATAGAAGACCTCGGCGCCGGCCCCGGTGACCGCGTCTTCGACATGGACCAGGATGCGCTCGATGTTCAGGCCCTCGATCTCTTCGGCGGTATACCCCGTCTCCTCGAGCAGGCGGTGATTGACGGCGAGAATGGTCCCCCGTCCATCGACGGCCAGGAAGCTCACCGGGGCATTCCGGGCGGAACTCATCAGGGCGCGCAGCCCCGTCCCCTCCGACCCGAGGGGAGAGCGCGTCGCGTACCGGATGGCGAGCAGCCCCGCCGGCCAGAAAACGAGGCTCGAGACGATCGAGGCGGCCGGCCCCCCGGCAACGGGCCAGCGACCGACCACGAGGGGCACGCAGAACGAGAAAACCGTCCACAGGGCCGCGCCCCACCATGCTCGCCTGCCACCAAACCTGTACCAGGCGGATCCGTGTCTTGGCACGACTTCTCCGGTCACGCGCTCACACCCGCCCCAAGCCCGTCAGGGTCGAATATGGGCATCCCGGCACCGGCCGCAACCGGGCGCTGACCTCCGCCCTCCGGCCAGGCCGCTAGCGGGTGCTGGGGCGGAAATGACGGCGCACCATCCGGGCTCGCTGCCGGGCGGACAGGAGGCTCGCCTGGCGCACCTTGGCGGCCTCGGGCGTGGAGGGACCGGCAGGCACCCGGACTCCCCGAACCGGCTCCCGCGCCACCGGTGTCACGACGATCACCGAGTTGGTCGTCCCCCGCGGATTGGGCACCTCGACGGGATTGGCGCTGTCGATCGACCACCGGCCGGCCAGGATGAACTTGTACTCGTAACGACCCGGCGGGACGGTCAGGCGCTTTTCCCAGCCCCCCTCCACCTGGACCAGGCGAACGCCGCCGTCGGGCACCCAGTCGTTGAAATCTCCGGCCAGGCGGACCTGGACGGGGGGCAGGCGGCGGTGAGAGAAGACCAGGTCGCCGCCCCGCTGAACGAGACCCGTGAAATCGTCCTCCTCGAGCCAGCCGGCCTTGCGCCACTCGCCCAGCAGCCGCTCCGCCACCCTCGGATAGTCCATCGCGGCCCGGCATTTCGGTCGGTACTCCATCACGGTCTTCCCGACGCTCGCCGCCTGGGGAAAAACGACACTGCGGCGGATACCGGGGGCGAGCACCCACCCGGGATGCCCCGCCAGCATCTCGGCGATGACGGCCCGCCCCAGCCGATCCCTGGCCGCCGTCAGCGTGGGCAGGTACCAGCTCTCCAGGCGATGCCCGGTGAGGTCCTTCAGGGCCTCCAGGGTCTGCTCGGCACGCTCGACACCCTGCAGCGCAAAGGGCGACGCCTCGAACGGAATCACGACCTGCCGGGAAGCGGCCAGTGCATTGAGTGTCAGCAGCCCCAGGTTCGGGGGGCAGTCGATGACCACCAGGTCCCAGCGGCGCCGGCCACGGCTCAACACGGCAGCCAGCCGTTGTTCGGGCTGTTCGCGCCCGGCCAGTTCCACTTCCAGGCCGGCCAGGCCCAGGGTGCTCGGAACCAGGAACAGGCCGTCACGCGCCTCCACTGCGATCTCGTCGACGGCACCCTCGCGCGGCGTTCCGGGACTGCGCAACAAGTCGGCCAGGACCCGCCCCTCGTCGGGCGGCGCCTGTCCGAGGCCCAGCGTGGCGTGGCCCTGGGGATCGAGATCGACCAGGAGCACCCGGCAGTCCGCCGCGGCGAAGGCTGCGGCCAGGTGAATCGCGGAGGTGGTCTTGCCGCAACCGCCTTTTTGGTTGACCAGGGCCAGGGTGACGCTCATTGCGAACCTCCTTGCAGGGGGGGAGACTGCGGCCGGCGGTCCACGGGAGCCGGACGCCGGGGAAAAAGGAAGGGCCGAGCGGACAGGGGGTGAAGGCGACGCGCTGCCCCGGGACGGCAGGAGGGCCGGCGACAACCAGCGAGACATCGGGCCGGGAAGGCGTCCATCGACTGGGCCTCCATCCACCAGGCCCGCAGCCTATCGCGGGAACGAACAATCGGTCAACCCGGGGCGAATAAACGGTCCAGCGGCGCGTTTACCCAGCCCCCCCCGGCAGCGTCGCCGTTCGGCGCCGTTCCCCTCTGGCGCGGGATGGAAGCTGTCGGCATGCTTGTTCGTCCAACCCCCGACCAGGACCGCCGATGCCCCCACCCTGCCGCTTCCTCCTGCTCGCCTTCGCGTTTCTCGCCGCCGGAACCACCCTCGCCGGCGACGTCCCGCGGCTCGCGGAAGGCGGAAAACCGATCACCATCGACGGGAAGCTCGACGAGCCGGCCTGGCAAGGGGCCCTGGGCCTCGACCTGGCCTTCGAGACCTATCCCGGTGACAACATTCCCGCGCCGGTTTCCACCCGCTGCCTGCTGCTCTATGACGACCAGCGCCTCTACGTCGCCTTCCTCGCCGCCGATCCCCAGCCGGCGTCGATCCGTGCCCACTACAGCGACCGCGACCTGGCCTTCCGGGACGACATCGTGGGGATCATGATCGACCCCTTTCTCGACGGCCGGCGCGCCTTCGCCTTCATGGCCAATCCTCTCGGCGTCCAGATGGACGCCGCCGTGGCGGGTATCGGAGGTACCGGCGGATACGGCAGCCTGACCGGAGCCCCGGGAGACGACTTCTCCTGGGACGCGATCTGGGAAAGCGCCGGCACGATCTCCACCGGGGGATTCACGGTGGAGTTGGCCATCCCCTGGACGGCGCTCCGCTTTCCTCGCGGCACCGCAGAGCAGACATGGGGCGTGATCGCCTTCCGTTCCTGGCCCCGCACCCAGCGGCGCCGACTGCACTCGGTGCCCATCGACCGCAACGACACCTGTTTTCTCTGCCAGGCCGGGAAGATCTCCGGGCTCGAGCGCATGACGCCCGGTCGGGGCCTGGAGTTCACGCCGACGGCGACCTGGTCGAGGCGGGAAGAACGCAGCGACTTCCCCGCCGGGCCCCTCGAGCCCCAGGCTTCAGAGACCGACACGGGCCTGTCGGCGCGGTGGGGCATCACGCCGAATCTCAGCTTGAACCTGGCTCTCAATCCCGACTTCTCCCAGGTCGAAGCCGACGTGGCCCAGCTCGAAATCAACCGCCGGTTCGCGCTCTTCTACCCCGAAAAGCGCCCCTTCTTCCTCGAGGGAGCCGATCTCTTCGGGACGCGCTTTCGCACCGTCCACACGCGGGCCGTGGCCGATCCCTCCTGGGGCATCAAGCTGACCGGCAAGGAAGGCCCCCACGCCATCGGCGCCTACGTGGCTCACGACCGGGTCACGAACCTCGTCTTCCCCGGAAACCAGGGCTCGACCTCCACCAGCCTGGCGGAGGGCAACGATACCTACGTGCTGCGCTATCGGCGCGACGTGGGTACGTCATCCCAGCTCGGCGTGCTGGTCACCGGGCGGGAGGGCGAGCACTACCACTCCCGCCTGGGCGGCTTCGACGGCCGCATCGCACTCAGCCCGGTCGACGCGATCCACTTCCAGGCTCTGACGGCCGCCACCTACTACGCTCCGATCCTTGCCCGCCCCGAGGAGAAGATCCGCGGACATGCGCTGACTTTCAGCTATTCCCACGACGCCCGGAACTGGGGCTGGTGGGCCTGGGGCTCCCGTGTCAGTCCCGACTTCCGCGCCGACACCGGCTTCATGCCACGCGTCGACACCCGCACCGTGGGAGCCGGCCTGCGGCGCACCCTCTGGGGCCGCGACGGCAGCGTGCTGAACCGCAGCCGGTTCAACCTGGACGCGAGCCGTACCGAGAACTTCGCCGGCCAGGTCACCGACCGCGAGATCGCGCTCAGCTCCCGTTTCGAAGGCCCCTACCAGTCGCTGTTGATCCTCCGCGCCTCCCGCCGCCAGTCCCGATTGGGGAACGCTCTCTTCGACCAGGACCGGACGACGGCTTTCTTCAACATCCGCCCCAGCGGCGCCTTCACATCATCTTTCAGGCTGTCCGTCGGCGACGAGATCGACGTGGCCAATCTCCGGCAGGGGCGAATTCGGGAGATCTCTCCCGGCATCACCTGGAACCTGGGGCGCCGCTTCTTCCTTCAACTGGACCACACTCTCCAGCAGCTCGAAGTCCATGGCGAGACCCTCTTCCAGGCCCATCTGACCAACGCCCGCGTCGTCTATCACCTGGGCCTGCGCACCTTTGTCCGGGCCATCGTCCAGCGCACCGCCATCACGCGAGAACCCCGGCTCTACACCTTCCCGGTGGACGCGCGCTCACGCCGACTCTTCGTTCAGTACCTGTTTTCCTACAAGGTCAATCCCCAGACAGTGGTTTTCGCCGGCTACAGCGACACCCGACTCGGCGATGATTCCGTCGACCAGCTCCGCGCCGACCGCACGTTCTTCGTCAAGCTGGGCTACGCCTGGCTGCTGTGAGCCCCCCATCCCGCGGCGGCGCCTCCCGGGGGCCGCCGCCGGAATCGCGGGCCTACAGCGGGGTCTCGCCGCACACGTTGGTGGCCGTGACCAGGTAGAACCACCGTGCGCCGTCGGATGCCGCGCCCACATCCGTGTACTGGATACCGGGCGTCCCGGGATCCTCGTCCCCCACGCCGGCGGCGTGCGCCGCCCCCCAGGTGGAGGGGTCCGGATCGCCGTCGCGATAGACGTTCCAGCTCACGCCCGGATCCGCCGGGTCGTCCCACTCGAGCAACAGGTCGCTCCCCTGCTTGCTGATCAGCAAGCCCGTGGGATCCGTCGCGCCGTCGCAGGGTTCGTGGATCGTCAGGAACTGGTTGATGCCCACCCCGGTCAGTTCCTGCTCGACCAGGGCCGTGTTGGGCCAGCGCACCCGGACGCTGTCCACCGTCGTCGCGCCGCCCAGGCCGAAGTGCAGCGTCAGGGGGCGCATCGGCCCTTCGTGCCCGTTGCCCGCGTAGACCGTCTGCGTCTGGGTCACGCCGCCGGCGGTCACCGCCACGCGGGCTCCGATCGCGCTCTTGTTGGCGTATCCCGGCGCCCCGACGCCCACCAGCTTGATGGCGAGCCAGTTGTTGTCGGTGCCCACGTCGTTGCGGTAGAGCCGGACACCCGTGTCGCCACAGGTGATCAACAGGTCCTCGTCACCGTCGCGGTCGTAGTCCAGCGGCGTGACGTAGCCCGGCGGCAGATTGTCGATGTTGATCTCGTTGAGCCCCGAATCCACCGTGACCGGCGAGAAGGTATGGTCGGCGGCCTGCCTGAAGAGGTAGAGACGGTTGTTGCCGTAGCCGCTTTCCGTGAGAATGAAATCGACCAGCATGTCACCGTCGAAATCGATCCAGCTCGCGAAATGATCTCCGTGGTGGGTCGTGTCGGGATCCTCGGCGGCCCGCCCCGAAACGCGGTCGAAATCCCAGGAGAAGATCCCCCCGTCGTTGGTCACCACCGTCGAATGAACTCCCGTCGCGCCGTCGCCTTCTCCATGGGTCATGATCTCGAAGAAGTCTTCGTCTCCGTCGTTGTCGTAATCTCGAGGCATGCTGCCGAAGGAAACCTTCTGGCCGAAAATCCCGCGATACTCGTCGTAGTGCGTGGTGGCCTGAACCTGGGTGAAGGTGCCGTCTCCATTGTTCTGGTACTGGCGCGGAATCGAGCCGAACACCGTACGACTGTATGGCGGTGCGAAGAGATCCATCAGGCCGTCACCGTTGGAATCGAAGGCCGCCACCGCGTAGACACAGGTGTTGACCTGGTCGATACCCGTACCCACCGTGACGTTGCTGAATCCGCCGTCGCCGCTCCCCTTGTAGAGTTGGTCCCGGGTCAGCGTACTGTCGGGCTTGTACCAGTTGCCGATGAACAGGTCGATGGCCGAGTCGTTGTCGTAATCGAGAAAGACCGCCGCCGGCGTGTTGTAGGTCGGTTCGAGGTGGAACGGCGAATCCGGCGCCAGGCTGAAATGAGCGTTGCCGTCGTTGAGCAGCAGGTCGTTGGTACCGAAGTCCAGGTCGTAGCTGCGGTGCAGATAGACGTTGGTGAAGATATCGAGGTCGCCGTCGTTGTCCACGTCCGCGAAGATCGCGGCGTCGGACTGGCGGCCGTCGGCCGTGCCCTGCCGATTGTCCCGGATCCCCGAGCCGGCGGTGTGATCGACGAACTTGCGGCTGAACGGGTCGTTCGGATCGTCGCCCGGCTCGTTGAGATAGAGCCACTGCTTGTCGACCACGTCTCCCGCGGCATGGTTCGGCTCGAAGTGAATCAGGATGTCCGGATAGCCGTCTCCGTTGAGGTCGCCCACGGAGACACGATAGGCGGGGACGCCCTCGAGGCCCGATCCGGCCGTCACGTTGGTGAAGTAGGGCGGCGTGGGGTCGGCGCCCCACACGGCCGTCGGCAGGGCCGCGAAAGCGGCAATAAGCAAATATACAGCAAAAGCCGGGGACGTCGCCGGTCGACCCATGGTAAGCCCTCCTCTGGGTCGACTCATATACGGGCAGCGGCCCGGAACCCGCAACCCGATCTGACGTTCAGCCCTTCACGTCGAGGTGAGACCCGGGACGACCGCCGGGGCCGGCATGGCCGTCGGAGCTGGGCGCATGGGGTTTTCGCGTGTCCGGCGGCTGGCCCACCCGGCTCCTGGCCCGGGTCTGTTTTTCCTTTTTCTTCTCCACTTCGGCGCTGGTCGGCTGAGCGACACCCTTGTGCTGGGGCAGCGAGTTGAGCGGATTGACTTCAAGCATCTTCGCCCCTTTCCCGACCCGGAGGCGGCAGGCCACACTCCCGGTCTACGTACTCATCGGCCGGAGGGGGGCCGACTTGAGGGCCCGGCCCCGAAAATCCCGCCGCTGCAACAGGACTGTTCGCGATTTTTCAACGTTGCCGGGGGAAGTGATATCGTTTTCCCTGTGCCGTCCCGGCGCCGCGGTCTCTCCCCGGAATCGGGAGTTCAGGGGGTTCTTGTGAAAAAACCGGTTCTTTCCATCATGTCCGCTCTTCCCTTCTTTTGCCTCGTCCTGATGGCGGCGGGGGCGCCCGCCGACGCGGCGGACGACCGTCCCCTGGCGACGACCAAGGAAGAACGGGTCGAAATCCGCATGGTGCAGGTGGATGTCTCGGTACTGGACCCGAACGCGAAGACTTACGCATCGGTGCCGGGCCTGACCCTCCAGCATTTCGACCTGCGTCTCGACGGTCGCCGGCTGAGCGACCAGCAGCGGTCGAAAGTCAAGTTCGACGTCTTCTGCCGGCAGGAGCACGCCACCACCTCCGGCCCACCGCCCCAGGTGCCGGTAATCACGGTCGTCGATTTCAACTACCTCGACGCCCGCGGGCGATTCCGCGTCGCCGAGGCCATCGACCAGATCGCCGACAAGGCCCCCGAGGGGCAGGAGGTCTACAAGATCTACGGCCTGACGCGCCAGGTACGACAACTGACCGATGGCTTCACCAAGGACCCCCAGGCCCTGCACCGCGCGGCGGAAATCGTTCGGGGCACGAGTTTCCGCGGTGGCGAGTTCGTTGCTCCCGGTACGGAAGACGTACCGGAGATGAAACGCGTCACCCTCGGCAGCCTCCTCGAGTCCTTCGGCCCCTCGCCGATCCAGCTCTTCACCGACGACCAGAGCGCCGCCGGAGCCGAGATCACCATGAACTCGCTCTTTTTCGAGGCCCAGCGCACCGTCGACCCCGAGGCCGGCATGGCGGCCCTCGAGGCGATCCTGCGCGCTCACAGCAGCATGCCGGGAGCCAAGGCCGTCATTCTCTTCTCCTCCGAGGCCTTCCGCATGTTACGCGTCGAGCGGTTCGACCAGGCGGTCCAGGGCCTGCGGGAACTGGCCAAGCTGGGTTTCCGGATCTGGACGGTGGACGTCGAAGGTCTCTCGCGCCGCAAGAGCGGCGCCTCCGAGCTGCTATCGCTACTGGCGCAAGAGACGGGGGGCCAGTCCATCCGCCGCACCGGGCGACTGACCCAGGTCTTCGAAGGGGTCGCCGAGCAGCTTTCCTGCCACTACCTGCTCAGCCTTCCGGTGCCATCGAATCCCGATCGCACCGAACGGCACAACCTGGTCGTCAAGATCGACACGACCAAGTACCCCGACATGTGGAACTACCGGGTCGTCGCGCCGTCCCAGATCACCCTACCCAGCCTCAAGGCCGTGCGCCGCAATCGGCGGATCGCCGCCCTTTTCTCCCCCGAAGACTTCAACGATCCCGCCGTGGTGACGACCCTGGCCTACCCGATGGAGATCGGCGATCGTGAAATCCTGCCGGTCCGGGTGCGCGCGCCGCTGCGGGATCTGACCTGGCTGCCGCTCCCCGAAGGCGGCGTCCGGGCACGCATTCTCGTCGACGCGGTCGTGCTCCATGACACGGGTCGCAGCGCGCTCCCGGTCTGCGAACTGGGGGCCGAGAAGACGGGACCGCTCGAGATCCGTCTCAAGCGGCCGCCACGCCCCGATTCCACCGCCGGCATCGCCGTGCAGCTCCCCTGCCTGTTCAAGAAGGACGGGCTCTACACCGCCCGCGGCGTGATCACCGACATGGCGACCGACCTTTCGGGAGCCGGCCAGAGCGCGGCCATGATCCGGAAGAAGGGTGAAAAGGAATGGACGATCTACGCAGCGCGGGTCCAGGCCGCCTCGGGACGTGACTTCCTCTGGCAACCGGGCGCGAAAACGATCGAGCGTGACAAGGCGAGAACCGTGGCCCGCCAGGTGGACGACCACGCGCCGGCCACGGTGGCCGATCGGATCTTTCTGCGCTACCTGCTGTGCGGGCCCGATCCTGCCGACGCCGGGGCGCGCATGCGCCACTTCCTGCTGCGACGGGTCGAAGGCCAGGGCGCCCAGGTCGTCCAGGCCTTTTCGCCGGACGCCCTCCACGTGGCCCCCACCAGGGCCCGGGGACCGTTCTGCGCGCCGGCCCTGCTGACCCTTCCGGAGTACAGCCTGGAACCCGGCGCCTACTCTTTCGCGGTGCTCGACGCGACCGCCGACCCGACCCTGGTCAGCGAGATCCCCTTCGACCCCGACCATCCCCTCCCCCGGGGCGTGCGGGCACGGGCCGACTTCCAGGTCGCCCCCTGAGGCACGGTTCGAGGCTATCGGGCCACGCCGGCGATCAGCAGCGCCAGGGACACGCCGTTGACCAGCGCATGGGCGCAGATCGCGGGCCACAGGCTCGCGCGCCGGAGGGTGAGCCACCCGAAGGCCAGGCCCAGCAGCCCCACGGTCATCACGCCTTCCCCATGGATCGCGCCGAAGATCGCCGACGTTGCCAGCAGGGCGGCCAGGTCCCCCCAGCGGTGGCGAAGGGATGTCAGCAGGAAACCGCGGAAGACGATCTCCTCGGACAAGGGGGCCAGGACGACACCGATAAGCGCCACCAGGACGATGTCGGCCGGAGTTCTCACGTCGAAGATCTGCGCCGCGCCGCTCTGCCTGTAGAGAAACTCCGGCAGCCCCAGACGCTCGGCGGCCAGGCCCACAGCGGTCACGGCAAGCCAGGCGGGCGGGGCCGCCACCAGGCCCCAGAGAACATCCCGCCGGAGCCGACGGGTACCCAGGCCGATCTCGCTCCAGCGCCGGCCCCGCGCGCGCAGACGGCCGCCGAGCCAGGCTCCCGCCGCCACCGCACCGCCCGCGAAGGCGGCCAGCAGCGCCCTGGGATCCTCGAGGCGCCAGCCGAGGCCCACCAGGAGCGACAACTGCGTCACCACCTGGCCGACGATGAAGGCCAGCACGCCGGTCAGACCATCGAGGGCCGACCAGGGCCGACCCGACTCCCGCCGCAGCCGCTGGAAGACCAGGACACCGCCGACGAAGGCTGCCGCCAGGCCCATGACCGCCGCCAGGGCCACCAGCCAGATCACTGTCGGCAGGCGACTTTGAAGCGGAGCCTGGATCACGAAGGTCGCGGGCCGGCCCGGGCGCCAGGCCGCCAGGGCGCCCACCCCGAGAACCAGTACCTCGCCGTCTTCCCGGCCCGCGACGACGGCCTCCACGCCGCCGAGGATCCGGGGCAACGGTGGCTGGGAAAGCCATTGTCCCGCCTGGAAGGCCCAGATCTCGCCATGCAGACTGTCCACCAGCCAGGGGGTGTCCCCCGGGCTGAAGGCCAGGAAGGTCTCCGCCCCGGGACCCGGTCGAGGCGAGGGAAGATCTTCCCGACTCCCGTCGGGATGCCGCACGCCGCCCTCGCTGGTCAGCACCGCCAGATGGCCGTCGGGGTGCAGCGCCAGATCATCGATGCCGTCGGCCAGCGCCCGGGGCGCTTCCCCCGGATCCCCCAGTGTGAAAAGAGTGCAGCGGCGCGATCGCCGGGGACGCCCGAGGGCCGCGGGCGGGGACTCCAGGCACGCCCCGAGCCAGTAGAGCCGGCCCTGGCCGTCGACCAGCACAGGCCCCGTCGCCGGGGCGGAGAGTTCCAGGGCGAGAATCCGCGGCTCCCCTCCCGCGAACTGGATCCGCTCCAGCCGATCCGGGGGGTCGAGCACCCACGCCTCCCGCGCCGAGACCGCCGCCAACCAGGCCAGGCGGTCGTAGTCCCGTTCGGCGACGAGCTTCGAGGGCGGATCGGCTCCGCGGTCGAACACCACCAACCGGCCGTCGCTCAGGCCCCACAGGGAACCGTCACGCGCCTCGGCCAGGCGGTCCAACCGCTCCGGCCACTTTTCGATCACCTCTCCCGAAGCGGCATCCAGGCGGAGGGTCTGCCCGCGGGTCCCCAGCAGCCACGAGCCCTCGTCCCACCGGGCCAGGCAGCGGTAGGGGCCGAAGTTGTGCAGGGGGCCGAAGGCCGCCGCCCCATCGGGGGGCGCGTCCGGGGGAGGAGCGGCGAGGACCGGTAACACCGGCAACAGCAAGCCGACCAGCGCCAGGGAGAGCAGGTCTCGCAGCGTCATCAAACCCCTTTCCTCATGGTGACGGCCTCCTCCCTCGCTGGCGGAAGATCGTCTCGCCCGAGAGTCGGCGCAAGGCCTGGCGCGCCCGGCGGCTCAGCTCTTCGGCCTCGGCGCACTCCGTCAGGATTCGCCCCAGTTCGACCACCGCCAGCTCTCGCCGACCGGCCCGGACGAGGAGATCGGCCAATTCTCCCCGGTACTCACAGGCCGTGATCGGCGGGATGTCCCGGAGGAAGAACTCGGGACGTTCACCGCTTGTCGGATGATCCGGGTCGTCGGCGAGAAATTCACGATAGGCCGCCTCGGCCTCGTCGAAGCGACCCAACAGCGCCAGGCAGCGCCCGCGAGAGCGTACGGCGGCCTGTCGCCACGGTCGATCGAGGGCGGCGTCGTGCTCGATCCGCGCATAGAGCGGCAGCGCCTGCTCGCATTGCCCGGCCTTCTGCAGCGCATCGCCCAGCCGGGCCAGGGAGAAGGGATTGTCCGGCTCGGCCTGCCAGGCCCGGCGATAGGCCTCGAGGGCCTGATCGGAGCGGCCGGCGTGGTCGAGCACATCGCCGAGCAACACCGGGTCCGGGGGCGGCAGCATGGAGTCCTTGGGCATGGTGACGGCTCCCACGACCAGCATGGTCCCACCCACCACCGCCGCCACGACTCTCGCCCTGCCCCGCCGCCCCCCGACCCACCCGGCCGCCGCCACCGGCATCAACAACACCAGGGCGGGCAACCGGTAGCGAGCGGTGTTGAAGAAGAGCACCGGGGCGGCGGCCCAGGCCACCGCCAGCAGCAACAGGGCCAGCCCCCCGCGCCGGCGCCCGCCGGCGGCGGCGAGCACCAGGCCCGCGGCGAGCCACGGCCCTCCGAGGCTCAGTGGCAGGGCCCAGAACGAACCGTGGGCCATCAACACCTTCAGGATCGGCGAGTAGGCGCGCACCGAATCGAAACGCCGATTGTTGGGAATCTCGTAGGCCGTCAGCAGCAACAGGGCCTTGCGGGCGAGCAGGGCGGCGCCACCGGCGGGGTCGTGGAGCCATCGCTGCACGCTCTGGCGCAGGAAAAAGCGCTGATGTTCACTGCCCCGGGTCAGGCCGAGCTTTTCCGGTGCCGTGTACAGTCGGGTCCAGGTCAGGTCAGGGTGCCAGTTTCCCGATCCCTGGTCGAAGGCCGGGTCGTTGCCCATGAAGAGGTTGATGCCCCCGTTCCAGGAGACGATCACCGGGTCGTGGGCGTAGAAGGTGTTGCGCAGGGTCACGGGCGAAACCACCAGGATGGCGGGAATCAGCACCGATCCCGCGGCCCGGGCCATCGTCACCTCGCCCAGCCACCCGCGCCGGGCCGCCAGCATGGCCCAGCAGGCGGCGGCGACGACGGCCAGCAGGCCGTTGGCCCGGGTGATGCTGAGCAGTCCGAGCAGGGCGCCGGCGGCGGCCAGAAAACCGTGGGGCGGTCCATCCAGGGCCGCCAGCAGGCGGTCGGCAGTCGCCAACAGCATCAGCGTCACCAGTGGCGTGAGCAGGAGCGTGGCGTCGAAGTAGATCGCCGTCCCCCACCAGGCCAGGGCGCAGCCGGCGATCCAGGCGGCGCGCGGGCCGGCCAGACGACGGGCCAGCCGCGCCACCAGAACCACCGAGGCCACGCCGCAGACCAGCGCGACCACCCGCGCCGCCAGCACGGCGGTGTGGTCACCGAGCACGGCGATCAGCACCGCGGCCATGTAGGAGTAGAAGGGCCCCTTGTAGAAGGCCCCCGAGTGGGGCAGCAGCCAGCCCTGGCTGACGATGATCTGGGCCTGACCGAAGTGAAACCAGGCATCCACCACGGGAATCGCGAAGAGGGGATCGCGCCGGGCCAGGAAGACGAAGTGCAGCCCCCGCAGCACCAGGGCCACGGCGGCAGGGCCCGCGATCGAGGGATCGATCCGCCGTGCGAAGGACATCACGGCGCGGGCTCGAGTCGCAGCCGGTACTCGACCGGACCGGGCAGAAAAGGGGTCGGCTCGCCCCGCTCCCAGGCTTGCTGCCCGGCGCCGTAGAAAGGAGACAGGAAGTGGCCGCTCTGCCCACCGGGCATGTGCAGCAGCCCTCGCTCCTCGTGCCCCGGGGAAACCACCATTCTCTCGGACGCGCCCATACCAGGTCCCTGGACGCGCGGCATGTGGGTGTCTCCCGGCAGGGCCGCCGGCGGCAGGTCGAGCCAGCGGGCCAGCCAGGGAAGAGAGCGTGAAAAGGGGTGCCGCACCCGCACCACGTTGCGGCGGCCCCAGGTGAAGGCCGCCAGGCCGCCGCGATCGTCGACCTGGTCGAGGAGATCGTCGAGGGCCTGCTCGAGGAGGGCATCCCACGTGTCGTAGTCGGCACCGAGCAGATGGGGCGGCCGGAGGGTGAGCAGCCGCCAGACCGGCCCTTCCACCTGGCGCAGGTAGCCGGCACCCAACCGCGGGTCCGCCTCCCGGCAGGGAGCGAGCAGGGGCCCGAGCACCCGCTCGATGACCAGCAGCCGGAAGCCCCGAACCAGCCGGTAGGCCACCGAGGCGGGCTGCGCCCGCAGGGGGCCGGCACCCAGCAGATCCGCGAGGCGAGCGCCCCGTTCGCCACCGACCCCCGCCGCCTTCACCGTCTCGAGCATGAGCCGTCGCCAGGGCTCGAGCAGCAGGCCCCGGTCGTCGAGCTGAATGGCCAGCAGGCTCCGTTCGTCGTGGCGCTCGACAGCCTGCAGGTCGTCCCGGATCTGCCGGGCGCGGGCACCGAGGTCGTACCCCCCGTCTCCGAGCCGGGCCAGGGCCTCCCCCCCCACCGTACGGTTATTGGCGGTCCACAGCACTCCGTCGGCCGGATCGATGATCGTCGGCACCTCGGCGGGATCGATCCACCCTTCCCAACTCCGGCTCCCATCGCACCACCGCCCGGGCAGCAGCCCGTCGAATCCCCGGCGGCGGGGCAAGCGCCCGATCAGCGTCCAGGCGATGGAGCCGGCCCGGTCGACGACCAGGAAATTCTGCGCCGGAATCCCCGTACGGTGGGCGACCGCAATCGCCTGCCGCACGTCGTGGGCCTGTTCGAGGCCGAGCAGCGCCAGGTTGAGGGCCTCGGGCTCGTGGGCCACCCAGCGCAGGGCCCAGGGGCGTCCCCGGGGATCGCGACCGACCACCGGTCCCCAGATCGTTCGCCGATATTCGAAGTCCACCCCGTCGCCGCCGGCCACCTCGATGCGTTCCCGGACCACCTCGAAGGGGCGCCATCCCCCGGGAGCGAGGTAGCGGTCTTCCTTGCCGTCGGCGGGCAGGTCCAGCACGACCAGATCCGAGGTGTCCACCTGGGCGTTGGTAAAGCCCCAGGCCACCTGCCGGTTGCTCCCCACCACCATGACAGGGGTGCCGGGCAGCCCCAGGCCCGCCACGTCCAGCCGGGGCGCGTCCGGGGCCTCCCCCTCGAGGACGAGGCGCATGCGGAACCAGATATTCGGTACACCCAGGGGGAGATGCATGTCGTTGGCCAGCAGGGCGTCACCGCTCACCGTGCGGGAGGCCGCCACGGCCCAGTTGTTGCTGCCGGCCACCGGAGACGCCGCGAGGCCGGACTCTGCGGGGGCGGCCGTGGGCTCAACCTTCCGCAGGTCGATCGTCGCCGGATCCGGCAGCGGCGGTTCGGCCACACGGGTTCCGTCCAGGGCGGCGTCCCACCGGGTCCCCGACGCGGCGAGGAAGGCGAACAGGGACCCGGGCAGGGTCTGCGCCATCGTCGCCAGGGCGGCCTCCCGGCGTCCCTCGTCCTGGAGCAACTGGAACATGGAGGCGAGAACCAGGACGGTGTCCTCCTCCCGCCAGGGAGCCGGCTGCCGGCGCAAAAGCAGGTATTCGAAGGGCCGTGCCCCCAGGTCGGCGAGCCCCGCTCCCACCCCCCGGGTGTAGGCCGCGAGCAGAGAGCGCTCGCGGGGAGAGGCCTCCGCCACGACCCGCCGCGCCAGCCGGCGGAAGCCGTGGATCCGGGCTTGCCTGTCGGCGCTCACGGCAACCTCACCGAGCAGGGCCGCCAGTTCGCCCGCCGCCCGGCGGCGCATCAGGTCCATCTGGAAGAAACGTTCCTGGGCATGGACGAAACCGGTGGCGAAGGCCAGGTCGTCTCGGCTCCCGCCACGCAGGATCACCGCCCCCAGGGCGTCACGCTCGACGCTCACTGCCGCATGGAGGCCCTGGGCGACCACGACGCCGTCGAGGCGGGGCAGGCTCGAGCGCAGGGCCACGACTCCCGCCAGGCCGACCAGGGCCGCCAGGAGCAGCAGAACGGCGGCACCCGACAGCAGGCGCCGCCGCAGACGCGAGGATCGGGGGCGGGTCTCGGATCGCACGGAAAGTCTCCCAGTCGCTCCGGCGGCGCCGGAGAGCGATCAAGGATACGATCTTTGGCCCGCCCGCAGCACAATCACGTTTGGGAGACGGGGCATGGACGGCCTGGGGCCGAGACAGCTGTGGATCCGGAGCAGCCGGCTAGGCCTGGCCCTGCTGCTGCTCATCCCCCCATGCAGCGGCGCCGGGGCGACCGAAACACCGACCCGGCCACCGGCGGCGGCGCAGCAGGAACAGGCCGCGGGTCGCCCCCGGTGGAACGTGGTGACCGCCCTGGGGCTGGTCTCGGTCGAGGGCAATTCCCGCAGCACCAACCTGAGCCTGAACAGCACCATCAGCGCCAAGTGGGCCGTCACGCTGCTCGAACTCAAAGTGAAGGCGATTCGAGTCGAAACCAGGCAGCGCAACGTCAGCGCCGACTTCAGCGACCCCGCGCACCCCGTCCTTCAACTCGAGCGAAGCCGCGGCCTGACCACCGAAGAATACGGCCTGCGCACCCAACTCAATCGAACCGTCAGCCGGAGGCTGGGGTGGTTCGTCTCGGGGAGCTGGGAGCAGAACCGGCCTGCGGGCCTGTCCTCCCGGGCCGCCGTGGGCGGTGGCATGTCCCTGCTGCTGGTCGACGGCGGCAAGGCCCGGCCGAAGAACACCCTGCGCATGGAAGCCGGTTTCGACGGCACCCGGGAAACGCCGGTCACCGGCACCAACAAATCCTACTTCGGCACTCGCCTGGCGATGAAGTACAGTCGCGCGCTGACCGACACCACCGATCTCCATGGCTCGATCGAAGTGCTCGAAAACCTCAACGACACCGAGGACCTTCGCATCAACGCCGAAACAGCCCTGAGCACCACGATCAACAATCACCTGGCGCTCAAGGTCTCCTACACGCTGAACTACGACCGGCAGCCCCAGTTCAAGGTCTTCCCCAACCCCCAGGGAGATCTCGGACCCGACTTGATCTTCACTTTCGACACGTTGGATTCGGTGTTCTCCACATCCCTCGTGATGAAGTGGTGAGCCTCGCTCAGCGGGCCGGCGGATTTTCCTCCGCGGGGCGGTAGAGAGAGATCACTCTTCCCTTGCGCTCGATGACCTCTGCACCGACCCGCCGGGCCAGTGTCGCGGCCACCTCCGCCGGCGCCAGGGGGCACGAGCGGCCCACGGCGACCTTGATCGCCTCCCGGGCGGCGAGGGCCTGCTCCACGGAAACGATCACCTCCGGTTCGAGTCCGGCCTTGCCCACCTGGACCACGGCACGCTCGTCGTGGAGGGCCGCCCGGATCGCCCGGCGCTGCTTGCCCCCGGCCGTAAAGCGGGTCTCGTCGGTCATCTCTCGCCTTCTTTCTGTTCGATGCGCCGCTCGCGCTGATACTCGTAGAGAAAAGCGTACTTCATGAAGGCCCCCACGGCCGTGGCCCCCGCCACGAGCAAGCCGCGCACACCGTCCAGAAAGCCCCTCTTGAGCAGGAAACGGCGCAGGAAAGCGGCCGGCGGCCGCAGCAGGAGCTGACTCCAGTGGAAGCGCCGCCCCCGGGCGTAGGCGCTCTCGGCACTCAGCCGGGAGTAGGCCACGAGGCGCGTGTAGTGATCGGCGAGATTCTCGTAGGAGTCGTGCAGCAGCTTGCCCTTCAGCCGTCCCACGGAGCCGTCCACCACCAACGCCTCGTGAACCGGCCGGTCCGTCCAGCGGCCTCGCCCGCGGCGCACCAGCCGCAACACCCAGTCCGGCGACCAGGCATGACGAATGTACTCGCCCTGGTAGGCGGTCAGCCGATCCATCGCGTAGCCGTCGAACTCGTCGCCCTCCCCCCGGGCCACGGCGGCGAGGCTCTCGGTGAGCTGCGCGTCCGGTAGCTCGTCGGCATCGAGCGAGAGCACCCACTCGCCCCGGGCTTCTTCGAGGGCGCGCTGCTTCTGTCGGCCGAAACCGGGCCAGTCGCTCTCGATCACCCGGGCGCCATGGGAACGGGCGATGGCGACGGTGGCGTCCGTCGACCCGCTGTCGACGACGACCACTTCGTCGGCGAAGTTCCGGGCGGCCTCGAGCAGCCGCGGCAAGTGCTTCTCTTCGTTGAAGGTGATGACGGCGAGACTCAGACGGGGAGCTTCCGGCGCCGCTGGTTTCACCATCTCGTACCTCCCATGTCGTATCTTTCCCCGGCCTCCGACCTCGCGCCGCGGTTCGCCATGCCCCGCAGTCTATCGCCTCGAACCCACTCCGGCAGCAGCCCGCGCGAGAACGTGTCCGGGCGCTTTGTCCGCTGTTCGGCAATTTCGACACCCCCCGGGCACGACGCGTCCGAACCGAAAACGTCCGGGAACTTCCTGCCCCTTGCATTTCGTTGCTGGCGCGGCTCTTGCACTACGGAGGCCCTGCGGTGGGCGCGCGCTGTGCCTGTCCGACGGGAGACCAACTGTCTCCCGCAGGCGCCACAAACCCAGCATCAAGCATGTGGCAGAGAAGAGGGTAAAGATGATGACCAGACGATCGCTTGCAGCATGGACCGCCTCGCTCCTCTCCCTGCTGGCCCTGGTGGCGCCGGTCATGGCGCAGCAGGCCGTGGGAACACCCGCCGGCATCGTGCCCGACCTGACGGCCATCCAGGTCGCCGTCAACGGCCACGTCAAGTCGGCGCCCGACCTGGCCCTCTCGCTCGACGGCCACACCCCCAGCGACCGGGTTCGTGTCGTGATCAGCTACGACACGGCGGCGAATCTCGTCGCAGACCTGGCCCTGGTCGGCGGGGCGGTCGTCGCCGACCACCAGGCGTTCGGCCTGGCCGTGGTCGAGATCGAGGTGGACAGGCTGACCGCAATCCTGAACGCGGCGGCGGTCGAATACGTCACGCCCAATCGTGCCCTGTTGATGGCGGCGCTGCCCACCGCGTCGAACGACAGGTCACTCCTCGCAGCCGACCCCGCCCTCGACAGCCATGTTCGCGTGGCGACCGGCGTCAGGGCGATGGCGGCCGTGACAGGCCCTTCTCCCACCGCCGTGCGCGTCGCAGTGGTGGACTCGGGCATCGCCGACCACGCTGACTTCAGCAGGGACGGACAGCCCGGAACCAGCCGAATTCTCGGTCACCTGGACTTCACCGGCCAGGCGCCGAGCGGATCCTGGGATCCCTATGGACACGGGACCCACGTGGCGGGCCTGATCGCCGGTAACGGCGCGTTGATGTGGGGCACGGGACTTCGCACCTACAGCGGCATCGAACCGCAGGCGGAGTTGCTCGACCTGCGGGTCCTCGACGACACCGGCACCGGCACCCTGGATGGGCTGCTGCAAGCCTTGAACTGGCTGCTCGACAATGCCGCGGCCCAGAACATTCGCGTGGTCAACCTCTCGGTAGGCACCGCACCCTACGAGTCCTACGAGAACGACCCCCTCTGCGCGGCCGTGGACAAGCTCGTCGAAAACGGACTGGTGGTGGTCGTGGCCGCCGGCAACGTGGGCAAGACCCAGAACGGCGAGAAGATCTACGGCGGGATTCTCTCCCCGGCCAACGCGCCGCGCGTGATCACCGTGGGCGCGGCCAATACCTTCCAGACCGACGCCCGCGCCGACGACGGCGTGACGACCTACTCGTCACGGGGACCGACCCGCTCTTTCCGCGGTGAAGATCTCGATGGTGACGGCACTCTCTCCGAAGACGAGAAAGACTATGACAACCTGATCAAGCCCGACCTGGTCGCCCCCGGCAACAAGATCGTCTCGACCCTTTCCCCGGACTGCCGCCTGGTCATCGATCACCCGGAGCTGCGGATCGGTGAAAGCTACCTCGAACTCTCCGGCACGTCGATGGCGGCGCCGATCGTCTCCGGCATCGCGGCGCGGCTGCTGGCCCAGAGACCGGATCTGACGCCGTCGCTGGTCAAGGCGACCCTGATGTACACGGCCCAGAAGCTGACCGGCTTCAACACGCTCGAACAGGGCGCCGGCCTGGTCAACGCCGTCGGCGCTCTCGAGATGGTTCAGCAGATCGTACCCAACCCAGGGAACCTGCTGCCCGGCGAGAGCGCCACTCCCAATCTCGCCTTGCGCTTCGCTCCGGTGGACGCGATCGCGGGCGAGAACGTTCCCTGGGGCCGCAGCGTGATCTTCGCCAACGGCTGGTACTTCGGCAATCAGCTCTACCGCAGCCAGGGTATGCGCTGGACCCTTGACGGCCAGGGCATCCTCTGGTCCGACGGCATCCTCTGGAGCGATGGAATTCTCTGGGCCGACGGCATTCTCTGGGCCGACGGGATCCTCTGGGGCGACTGATGTCCCTCCCCGGCTCCGGGGCATGACCCTCCTCCAGGGAGGCGCCGTGCGAACGGCGCCTCCCATACTTTTCACCGTGGAGCGAAAAATGTCGTTCCCAGCTGGCCGGCTGGGGGGGCGGCATCCGGACGGTCAGCGCAGGCGACTGCGCAGCCTGGGGGCCGGACGAAAGGCCGGCACGTCGGCGGCATCGAGCGTCCTGCGTCGGCCCGTCCGGGGATCGATCATCACCCGCGCCCCGCGCCGCCGCAGGTAGAAGGTGCCGAAGCCCGGCACGACCACTCGACCGTCCTTCTGCAGCCCCTCCAACATCAGGCCATCGTCATCACCGACCCCGAAGAGCAGGTCGAAGACAGTGCGCGCCATCAGGCGCGTCACACCACCCCGTCGAGCCAGCTCGGCAATCATCTCTCCACGCGTCATCCCGGCGATCCTCCCCCCACCATCTACCGGCTCGCGGCGGCCGGCGCACGCTCCCGGCACCCCGCCCAGGGTTCCCGCCTTGCCCCGATGAGACGCGGGCTCCGCCGAGGGGGTAGAATCGCCCGGAGCGATCAACGGCAGGAGACGAAATCGTGGAGAGAAAAGTCGTCGCCCACACCCTCGACGGACAGGTGCACAAGGGGGTGACCCGGGATTTCGATCCCGGCCGGGAATACTTCCACGTCCTGCCCGCCGAAGGGGGTGGGATTCCCCTTCAGCTCCAGGTGTCGGGCCTCAAGGCCCTGTTCTACGTCAAAGATTTCCTGGGCGACAAAAAATATGATCCGCCCCCGGGCTTCGGCCCGGGCAAGGCGCCGGGACGCAGGTGCGTGGTGACCTTCTCCGACGGCGAGGTGATCTTCGGCTTCACACCGGACTACGTGGAGGGGTCGGCGGGCTTTACCCTGATCCCCTCCGATCCCGCGGACAACAACGAGAAGATCTTCGTTTCCCACGGGGCGATCCAGCACATTCAGTTTCCCGACTGACTCACTCCGGGGGGGCGGCCATCAGCGACCAGGCGGCAAGCAGCAGGATCTCGAGACCGGGGAGCAGCGCCGCCTCGGCGACACGGAACGCCGGCGAGTGGTGGGGGTGGTGCGAACCGCCGGCCTCGTCGGCCATGCCCAACAGGCAGAAGGCTCCCCGCCGGCGCTGCAGGTAGAAGGCGAAGTCCTCGCTGGCCATCGTCGGCGGACCCGCCGCCACTCCCGAACGGCCCAGGACCTCCTCCGCCGCCGCGCGGTACACCGCTGCCACGGCCCCGTCGTTGACCGTCGCGGGGTAGCCCGTGCCGAAATCCACCTCCGCATCGACCCCGTGGACCCGGGCGATGGCGTGGGCCACCTCGCCGATGCGGTGGAGCACCCGGGCTCGGGTCTCGCCGTCGCCGGCGCGGAAGGTGCCCTCCACCAGGGCCTGCCGGGGGATCACGTTGGGCGCCCGTCCGGCCTCCAGCCGACCGACGGTAAGCACGGCGGGACGCACCGGGTCCACGTCCCGGGAGACGACACCCTGCAGCGCCACCACCAGGTGGGCGGCGGCCAACACCACGTCCTGGGTCTCGTGGGGCAGGGCTCCGTGTCCACCGGGCCCGCCGAAGCGCACCTGGAACTCGTCGGAGGAGGCGAGCACCGTCGCGTCAGGAATGATCGCCTGTCCCAGGGGAGCGAAGGACCACAGGTGCAGCCCGAGAACGAAATCGACTTTCAGGCGATCGAGCCAACCCGCCTCCACGATGCGCCGCGCGCCGCCTCCAGCCTCTTCGGCGGGCTGAAAGAGCAGCAGCAGCCGGCCCGGCAGGGCCGGCCCCCCCCCGACCAGGGCCCGGGCGGCTCCCAGGACCATGGCCATGTGGCCGTCGTGACCGCAGGCGTGCATCCGGCCGGGATGACGCGAACGGGGATCGTGTTCGGGGTGTTCCTCGATGGGCAGGCCATCCATGTCGGCCCGCAGCATCACCGTCGGCCCCGGCCCGCCCCCGGGGAGTTCGACGATCACCCCGGTTCCCTCGATACCGGTCCGCGGAGACAGGCCCAGCGCCTCGAGACGCTCGACGAGGTAGCGGGCCGTGGCCTTCTCCTCGAAGGCCAGTTCCGGTATCTCGTGCAGGGCCCGGTAGTCTTCGACCAGGGCCTTGCCGAGGGCTTGCCGGCGCCCGGCCAGCCATCCACGCAGGGGGCAGTCGGTGAGAGGAGAACGCGCATCGCTCACGGAGACCCTCCTTCCTCGGCCTGGGGCTCGAGGCAACCGAGCAGCGCACCGATCTGCTGCAACCGCGGCCCGGCGCCGTTCTTCCGACGGGCCGACTGGCGGCGCACCAGGTCTTCCACCGAGGCCAGCAGGGCGCGCCAGGACCGCCCGATCTCTTCCCCGGGAGGGGGATCGAGCCGGAGCCGCTCCCACGACTCGTCGAGGCGCCGCCGCAGCCGCCGGGGCTCGAGAGCCTCGGCCAGGAGGTCACGCAGCTTGCCGGCCTGCCTCCGGACCCAGCGGCGGGAGGACGCGTCGGCCTCGGCCAACACGACGGCGAGTCGCTCGAGAGCGCGCCCCGCGGCGTCTTCCCGCCCCGGCTCCAGCAGGCAGGCGCCGAGGGCCAGGGGCCGTGCTGGAGACGCGGGTTCGGCGTCCCGAGCAGCGGGCTGCGGCGGCTTCCCGGGCGGGTGGATCTCGAGCACACCGGTGAGTACGCCCCGGGAGGTGGTGGGCGCGAAGCGCAGCACGAGTTTCTCGGCGCGCTTGCCCTCCGGGGGCTCGATCCGGGCATCGAGACGCAGGGGTGAGGCCCCGACCTTGCGCATCAAGGTCTTGCCCTGCTTGTCCTCGAGCCACAGGCCGGCCACCGCACGGCCCTCCCAGTCGGCGATGAAATGCCATGCGCCGCCCTTGTCGGGATGGACCGAGACCCGGTAGGCCCCCGGCAGGCCATCAGCCGCGTCGAGGCGGTAGCGACGCACGCCTCCCTCGGCTCCCAGTGCGAAAACGAAGGTCAGGGTCCCGAGGGCCGCAAGCGCAAGGAGACGGTGGAGAGCGAAACCTGGGGCGGATCGAGGACCTTCCCCCCCCGGGCGCGGATCTTCTTGCGCAGCACGATGGCGCGGCCGGCCTGTCGCCGAGTCGCCCCGTAGTCGATATCGCACTGAAACCACTCCCTTTCTGCCTCCGGCGTGGTGACATCCCGACGGGTGTCCCGCTCCCACGAACCTTCCCACACGCGGCGCGGCCGGCGAGGATCGTCCACGGCGTAGATTTCGGCCCAACGGTCCACGCGCCCGGCGACCAGGGAGCGGTCCCAGGAGAGAACCAGCTCGCTGCCGCCGTCACCGTCGAGGTCGACAGCGGTCAACTCGCCGTCGTGGGCCGGCGAGCCGGTCTCTTGCATCACGTAACGTTTCCAGAGCAGTGTCTTGCCGTCCTCGTCGTAGATCCCCAGGGCGACCTCCACGCCCTTCTCCGGTGTTTCCGATCCGGTCAAGGCGTTGACCAGCCGCAGGACCTCCCGGCGACCGTCACCGTCGAGATCGGCGCGCAGGCGCGTGGTGGAAAGCTGGGCGGCCACCGGAATCCGGGCCGGATCATCGGACCCGGGCGGGGTCGACCGGCGGGCCGAAACGGTGAAAAAAGCCCCGACGACCAGCGCTGCCGCCACCGGCCAGGCTCCACGCATACCGTTGCCTCCTCGTCCCGCAGTAGACGGGCTATCATGATACATGGCCTGGGCCGCCGCGAGCCCCGGCCGGCGGCGGTACGGGCCGCCGGAGAACCCGGCATCGACCTTCCGAGGAGACCCCGAGTGATGACAAGCCGAGTGATGGCCCTGGCCGGCTGCCTGCTGGCCCTGATGGCGACCGGAGCCGTCAGCCCCGCTGAAGAAATCGCCTGGGGCG
Source organism: Acidobacteriota bacterium (assembly GCA_030949985.1). Taxonomy (NCBI): domain Bacteria; kingdom Pseudomonadati; phylum Acidobacteriota; species Acidobacteriota bacterium. The sequence continues at coordinate 74,869 of JAUZRX010000051.1, read as the reverse complement.
AGAGTGTCGGCCGCGCCCTCGAACAGAGCGGCAAGACCGGCAAGCCGGTGCTGGTGGACGTCTGGGCCATCTGGTGCGTACCCTGCCGCGAAATGGATGAAACCACCTATCGCCGGGCCGACGTGGTCGAGGCCATCGAAGATTTCATCCCCGTCAAGGTCGACGCCGACGTGCAGAAGGTCTTCATCGAGCGCTACCGGGTCGAGGCCTTCCCCACGGTGCTTGTCCTCGACGACGAGGGCAACGAGATCAGCCGGGCTCTCGGCTTCGTCTCGGCCGACGAGATGCTCGCCCTGCTGGGCGCGGTGCGGGAGGGCTACGCGGAGTACCTGGAGCTGCGGGACGAAAAGCGGGATCCCCGGGCCCTGGCCCGCGTCGGGCGCTACCTGGCCCACGTGGGCAACCCGGAAGAGGCCTGCGGAGTGCTGCGCCGCGCCCTCAAGGCCCACAAGAAACGCGATGCCGTCCGCGAAGGCCTCGAACTGGACCTGGCGCGGGCCCAGGCCGCGGCGGAGAACTACGCGGCCGCGGTGAAGATCCTGCGCCGGCTGGCGGACGCGGCCTCTTCGGACGCAATCCGCGCCCGGGCCCTGCTCGCCCTGGCCAACGCCGAGGCCGCCCGGGGTCACGAGGACGAGGCCGCGGCGGCCCGCCGACGCCTCGACAAGGAGTTCCCGGGCGTCACGCCCTGAAGCGGCGGCGGGTCACGGCGCCCCGGCCGGGAACCCTCGCCAGCAGGACCGGTCGCCACCGACGCCTGCCGCCTGTTTCGACGCACCCGAAGGCCCGGCCGGCAGTCCGCCGAGAAAGTCTCCCCGAGCGAGGCAGCGAGCCTCCGGCGGAAGCTCGGTGCCCCCGCATCGAGGAGACCCGGCGAACGGCTAGCGGTCGGCCTCGGGTATGCCCATGCCGCGGCGATTCGGATAAGGCGGCCGCTGGACGGGTTTGCGGGGCGAACGTTCGAGTTCCGCCAGCAGTTCCTCGATGGCCCGGTCGAGTTGCGGGTCACCGCCGTCCACCATCAGGGCCGGATCGTCGATCACCTCGATGTCGGGATCGACGCCGTGTCCCTCGACCCCCCACGTACCGTCGTTCTCGTAAAAGGCGAAGCGCGGCACGGTCACGGCACCGCCGTCGATCAGCGGCGGGTTGCCCGAAATGCCCACCAGGCCGCCCCATGTGCGCGTACCGATCAACTTGCCCAACCCGGCCTGGCGGAAGTACCAGGGGAAGGCGTCTCCTCCCGAACCGGCCAGGCCGTTGATCAGCATCACCTTCGGCCCCTCGTGGGCATCCGGGGGCCAGACCCAGTCCTCGCCGTCCCGCCGCGCCCAGTAGTTGGTCCGCGGCCGGTTGAGCAATTCGATGAAACGGGTGGGAATCTGGCCGCCGGAGTTCCAGCGATCGTCGATGATCAAGGCCTCTCGACGGAGCTGGCTGAAGTAACCCCGCACCAGTTCGTTCTGACCACCGATACCCGTCGAGGGCACGTGAACATAGCCGATACGGCCACCGCTCTTCTCGGCCACGTAGGCCCGGTTCCGCTCGACCCACTCCCTGTAGCGCAGGCCCATCTCGTCGCGGAGGCTGATCGGTTCAACGACGATCTCCCGGGCGTCGTCATCGAGCCGCGGCTTGGCGCTGACCGTCAAGGTCACCGCGCGACCGATCTTGCCGATCAACGGCGCCCAGGGATCGGCCGCCGGATCGAGAGGCTCGCCATTGATCGCCAGCAGGTAGTCGCCGACGGCGACCTTCACCCCGGGCTGACTGAGGGGTCCGCGACCGTCCACGTCCCAGGGCCCGCCCTCGATGATGTGACGGATGCGAAAAGCGCCGTTTTCAAGCTCGAAGTCGGCTCCCAGCAGACCCGCCTGCAGACGAGGCGAGTGGATACCGCTGTCACCACCGAAGTAATAGGCATGTCCCACGTTGAGTTCCGCGATCAGTTCCCGAATGACGAAGCTGAGGTCGTCACGGGTGACGCAGTCGGCCACCATCGCGCCGTAGCGCTCACGCATGGCGGGCCAGTCGACGCCGTGCATGTTGGGGTCGTAGAAGAAGTCACGCTGAAAGCGCCAGGCGTCGTTGAAGATCTGCGGCCACTCCTCGCGGGGATCGACCCACATGTCCATCCCCGCCGTGACCACCTTTTTCGCGTCCTTGTCGGATTTCGCCGCCGCCTTCTGGATGAAGGCGGCGCCGGCCCGCATCACCAGCAACGATTTCCCGTCGGCGGAAATATCGAAGCCGTGGGCCCCCTTGGAAACCAGTTTTTCTTCCCGCTCGTCGTCTTCGAGGTCGAAGATCATGATCGAGGGCTTCTCACCGCTACCCCGCACACCGCTCCGGAGGTAGACCAGGTGTCCCTTGTCATTGACGGCCAGGCGTCCGAAAACGCCGGGATCCACCGGCAGGGCCACCGCCCGACGCTCGAAATCGTCGAAATCGATCTCCACCTCGATTTTCTTGTCACTCCCGGCGTCAGCGACGTCCGTCTCCCCGTCGCCTTTCTTTCCCTTCTTCTTTTTCGCCTTCTTGCCCTTCTTCTTGTCGGCCGTACCGGTCTCCGCCTCGGCCTCGTCGCCGTTTTTGGCCTTCTCGTCTTCGCCGACCTTCTCCTCGTCGCTCTTGGGCGCGAAGGGCGAAGCCTGGTCGGCCTGGAGCGGCACCACGAAGAGCATCTCGGTCTTGGCGTAGAGGAACGATGTATCCAGTTCACCGTAGAGGGGTGAGAAGTGGCGACTGGAAGCGAAGAACAGGTACTTGCCCTTGCGATCGAAGGTGGGACCGAAATCGTTGAACATCCCCGACGTGACCTGGTGCTTCTCGTTCTTCTCCACGTCGTAGATCCAGATCGAAGCGTTGCCAAGGCCCTCGCCCCGGCGATCGTAGGCGATAAAGCGGCTGTCGGGTGACCAGCTCACCGAGGGGGAAGCGGCCAGGGGGTCGCGGTCGATCTCGAGGAATTCACCGTCTTCCACCGCAACCAGCAGCAGGGCGCCCGCCTTGTCGGTGACCAGCAGCTTCTTCGAATCCGGAGCCCAGGCGATCCCGGTGTAGAAGGTGGCTTGTCCCCGGGCCAGGATCCGGCTCTCCCCCCGGCCGTCGGCCGGAGCGAGGGTCAACTCGTACTCGCCGCTCGCGTCGGAGAAGAAGGCGATCCACTTGCCGTCGGGGCTCCACTCCGGCCGCCGTTCGGCGACGCCGCCGGTACGGGTGAGATTCCGCGGCGAGCCATGCTCCCGGGGCAGGGTCCACACGTCACCCCGGGCGGAGACCACCGCCCGCCTGGCCGAGGGAGACAGGGCCCAGCTGGAGACGAACTTGGCGGCATCCACGTGACGCCGCCGCAAGGTGGGCCGGGCCCCGGGGATGCGCACCGGCACCTCACGCAGGCGGCGACTGCCCAGGTCGAGCAGGTAGAGGGCATCACGGTTTTGCAGAACGATCTCGCCTCGTCCCCCCTCTCCCGGTCCGATAGCGGCGTAACGGACGTCGAACTCCTCGAAAAAGGTGATCTGCTCTCGCCGGCCGGTGGCGGGATCGTAGATCCACACGTTGCGCCGGTGGGCCGGTCCCGCGTCGGAGAGATAATAGAGCTTGCCGCCATGCCACATGGGCTCGGTATCGGTGCCCTCCCAGCGGGTGGCGCGGTGGGAACTGTGCTCGACCAGGTCGAAGATCCAGATATCGGAGGCCATACCCCCGCGGTAACGCTTCCAGGAACGCTCGTCGCGATTGGTAGGCGTGTAGGCCAGCAGCCGCCCGTCGGGGGTCAGCGAGGCCTTGGTGCCGTAGGGCACAGGCAGCGCCTCGGGCAGGCCACCGGCGGGATCGACCGTGTAGAGCCGGGGTATCCGGCTGCTGCGGTTCATCGCGGCGGTGTAGAACATCAGCCTGCCGTCGGGCGTCCAGTCGGCCAGCGTCTCCCTGCCGGGATGATGGGTCACCCGGTAGGGAGCCACACCACCCCCCACCGGCAGGGTGTAGATCTCGGAGTCACCGTCGTAGTTGCCCGTGAACGCGATCGTCCGACCGTCCGGGCTGAAGCGGGGACGCAATTCGGGTCCCGGGGGACTGGCCAGGGGAACGGCCAGGCCGCCCTCCCGGGAGACGAGCCAGAGATCGTCGGCATAGAGAAAGACGATGCTCTCCGCCGAGACATCCGGAGAACGGAGCATTCCAGGATGGGGCGCCACCTCGGCCAGGACAGAGGAGGCCGGGATCGCCAAGCCGGCGAGCAGGACGAGCAGGATCAGGATGGGCGGCAAACGATACAGCGTCGACTTCGTCGTCACGGACTTTCCTCCACGGTCACCCGCCCGCCCGAGCGTGCGGCCGGAAGCGGGACGGTCGGCCGATGATAGCCGCACCTCCCACCGCCGCGCCCACCGCTCACAGCCTGCTGGCAACCACCGGCTTCCCGGGCATCGCCGCCTGCCGCCAGGCCCCCGCCGCAACCGTGCCCGACCGTCGCCCCGGGACGAGACGCCCCGGAAAAACGGCGATCAGCGATCGCGACCCGGCGCTACCCCTGGGCTCTCACCACCACCGCACCAGGGCGCAGGCGCTCTCGTAGACCCCGGCGGCGATGAAGACCCAGCCACTGAACCTGCGCCCGACGCGGTCGAGGCTTTCGAGACGGGAATAGGCCCGCGCCACACCCCGCGCTCCACCGGCGAAGAGCAGCGCGAAGACGAAGGCGGGCAGACCTGTCCCGACGCCGAAGACGGCGGGCACCACCACCGCCGAGCCGTGCTTGAGGCTCAGGGGCACCAGGCTGCCGAAGAAGAGCGCGGCCGATACCGGGCACAAGGAGAGGGCCAGCAGCAGACCCAGCACGACGGCCCCAGCCATACCGCCGATGGCCGCGCCCCGCCGGCGCAGGCGCTCGGCCCAGCGGCTGCCCGCCCCCCCCGTACCGAGCCATCCCAGCAGAAAGAGTCCGGTGACGATCAGCCCCGGTCCCAGCAACTGGAAAGCCACGCCCTCCAGCCAGCCGGAGAGGTCGATCATCGACACCACGCTGACGGCGATCAGCGCTCCGAGCAAGGTATAGGCCGTCACGCGACCGGCCACGTAGGCAAGCCCCGCCGCCAGCACCCGCCACGGCCGGTGAGACTCCCGGCCGATGTAGGCCACCGCGGCGATGTTGGAAGCCAGGGGGCAAGGCGAAATCGAGACCAGTACGCCCAGCCAGAGCGCCGCCATCGAAGCCCAGAACAGTTCGATCACGGGGGACCTGCCCGCGGGGTACCGGCTCCGTCCCCCGGCGGAGCCCGCCCCGCCAGGAAAGCGTCCACCTCTTCGCGAATGTAGGCTGCCAGCCGCTCGGGTCGATGGGCCAGGGACCAGGCCTGGTCCAGGCGCCGGTAGCGCCGGGGCGGCGGCTGACCGGCGAACTCGGCGAGCACCAGGGTGCGCGAGGGCATCTCGAAGTCCCGGTGGAAATGCCTGTACCGGGGTTCGTCGATGTTCAGCGGCAGCCAGGCCAGAACCCCGCCGTCGAGTGGGGCGCGGAAATGCTCCTCGAGCAGGGACTGGGCGGTATCCTCGATCCTGCGACAAGTGCGGCAACGAAAGCCGGAATAGAAGTAATAGACCACGAAGCGCGGAGGCTGACCCGCAAAGCGCTCCAGGGCCCACGATGCCGGAGCCTGGGCCCGCGGCCACCAGGATTTCGCCGCCACCAGGGAGACGACGACCAGGACCAGCACGACCAATCCCACAGCCACCGGTCGGCGCTGGGGCATGCTTCCTCCTGCCTCAGAACTCCACGCCGGGAATCCAGCCGATGACGCCCGCCAGGATCACGGCGATGGCCAGGGGGGCCACGTAGCGTATCACCAGGCCCCAGACAGATCCGAGGGGCAGGGGCGACCCGCCCCGGGCGATCTCTTCGAGGGCCGAGGCGATCCCCCATTTCCAGCCGACGAAAAGGCAGATCAGCAAGGCCCCCACGGTCAGGCCGTAGTTGCCGAAAATGACATTCTGCCAACCGAGAAAGGTCTCCGACAGGGCCGAGGGCACCGCGAGCAAGAAACAGGCGGCTGTCACCAGCCAGGTGGTGCGCTCCCGCGACCAGCCCTTTTCATCGACGAAATAGGAAACCACCACCTCGAGCAAGCTGATGGTGGAGGTCAGGGCCGCGATGGCCAGCAGCGCGTAGAACGCCACCGCGAACAGGCCACCGAGCGGCAAGTGATGGAAGATCGAAGGGAGGGTGACGAAAACCAGTCCGGGGCCTCCTCCCGGATCCCCTCCCGCCGCGAACACCGCGGGGAAGATGATCAACCCCGCCAGCAAGGCGATCGCCGTGTCCGCCGCCGCGACGGAGAACGCCGCTCCGGGAAGTCGCTCGTCGTGGGAGAGGTACGAGCCGTAGGTGATCATCGCGCCCATTCCCAGGCTGAGGGAGAAGAAGGCCTGTCCCAGGGCTCCCACCACCACCGAGAGCGTGATCTTCGACAGGTCCACGTGAAAGAGGAAGCGCAGCCCGGCACCGGCGCCGGGCAAGGTCACCGCCCGCAACGCCAGCCCCATGAGCAGGACGAAGAAGATCGGCATCAGGATCTTCGAAGCCTTCTCGATGCCGCCCTGGATGCCGGAGCGCACCACCAGGGCCGTCAGCACCAGGAAGAGCGCTGTCAGGGCGATCGAGGCGACCGGCGCCCGGGAAATGGCGTGGAAGGCCGCCAGGCTTTCCTCGTTCGTCAGGGCTCCCGAAAAGCGACCCGCCAGCGCCCGCCCCAGGTAGCCCAGGGTCCAGCCCGCCACCACGGCGTAGAAAGCGAGAATCGCGAATCCCGTGATCACCCCCAAAGCCCCCACCAGGGGCCAGGCGCTCGAGGGCGCGAGACGGGCGAAGGCGCCGACGGGGCTCTTCTGGGACGCGCGGCCGATCGCCAACTCGGCGAAGAGCACCGGCAGGCAGAGTACGACCACGCAGACGAGGTAGACCAGGATGAACGCCGCGCCTCCGTGCTGACCGGCGGAGTAGGGAAAACGCCAGATGTTCCCCAACCCGATCGCCGACCCCGCAGCGGCCAGGATGAAGCCCATCCGTGACCCGAAGGCCCCTCGCTTGGTCATGGCTGCCACGAATCCCTCTCCTCGGCCCCCCAACCGGGGGACTATACCGCGGTCCGAGCCGGCGATGTAAGGAGGCCTGGCACGGTACCCCCGGTGGAACCGGCCCAGCGCCCTTCCGGGGGTCCAGCCCTCTTCGGCCCCCGCCTCGGCGAGCCGTGGCGGGGAGTCGAGAAGGAAAAGGGACGTCGCCAGGGGGAAGGGACGTGGCTCGCAGGCGGCCTGGCAGAGCGGGCGCTGAAAAGCGCAACAGCCGGCGTTGGGATCCTCCACACGGCCAAGGCCCTGGGCCGCCGCGACTTGCCGGCCTCCGGGCCGGCCAGCGGCCGCCCCTTGTAGAAAAACTCCATACGCGAGACTCGGCGGTGGTGTTGAATGCCACATAACGCCTTAAAAATGAACTCGTTAGGGGCGGCCCCAAGGGCGGCACAGATCTTGCTTGAACCGGGGTGCGGCGCCGTAGATGGAGCGCCCCGAAGGGAGTCGATCATGACCGCCGTCCTCGTCATCTTGACCATCGTCCTCTTCATCGCCATCGACCTGGTCCGGCTGCGCTACGAGCGGCGCCGGCGCGCCGATCAGGCGCAGCCGGTGGCGGCCTTCTCCCCGCTGCGCTATCCGCGAGGCATCTTTCTCAGCTCGGGCCACAGTTGGGCCTCCCTGACCGACGTGGGAGAGATCCGCGTCGGCGCCGACGAGTTGGTGACCCAGGCCCTGGGCCGGGTCGATCGGGTGGAACTGCCCGAGGCCGGCACCCACGTGGAGCGGGGTCGCCCCCTCGCCCACCTGCAAGAGAAAGGTCGCACGCTGGCGATCTGTTCCCCGGTCACGGGGGTTGTCGTGGCCGTCAATCCCGCGGCCCCGGAGAGCCTTCCCGACGCGCTGAAGGACGATCCCTACGGCGCCGGATGGTTCGCCAGGATCTGGCCCGCCGAGCACACCGAAGCCCTTGCCGGGTTGAAGGTGGGCGAGCGGGCAGCCGCATGGCTGCGCTCCGAGGTCCAACGCCTGGCTGATTTTCTCTCCCGCCGCAGCGCTCCCCGGGGCGAGGCGCCCGTGCTGGCCGACGGCGCCCAGCCCGCCCTCGGTGCCATCGGCCTGCTCGACGATGCGGGGCTCGAAGCCTTCGGCGAGGAGTTCCTCCACATGCGCTGACCGGCCCCGGCGCGGCGTCCGGCGGCTCAGGTCATCCCCAGGCGCCGCGCACACTGCGGACAGTAGCCCGCATCCTTCAGGTCGACTTCCTCCGGTGTGCGCGACGGTGCCATCGAGCACCAGGAGCAGCGGCAGTGGATCAGTCCGGCCGTGTGGCCGAGTTCGTGCAGCGCTTCTCTCAACAGTCGGCCGGCAGTCGCCTTCCCTCCGGGATCCACGTCCGTCCCCCGCAGCCGGTGGCAAGAGACCACCGCCGCCGGGCCTCCCAACTGGGCTGCGCCGAAGACGTGGGTGAACACCGGCAGGAACAGGTCCACCCGGGTGACACCGAGCAGGCGCAAGCCCGGCGGCGGGCTCCGCCGGCGCAGAAGCTCGAGCAGCACCTGGGCCGAATACTGCCGCCGGGCCGGGTCGAAGGCGTCGTCGAGACTCAGGGGACTCGCCGCGATCCTCACCGGTCGGGCCAGGCCGCGGGCCAGGTCCGCTCTCAGCTCCCGCAGGGTTCCGGCAAGCAAGGGCCCCAGCGCCACGATCTCCACGTCCCACGAGCTCATGGGCGCTCGATGTGGTACTTGCGCATCTTGTTGTAGAGCGTGACGCGATCCACTCCCAGCAACTTGGCCGAACGGGTGACGTTGAAGCCCGTGAGCTTGAGGACCCGCCGCACCTGCCGCCGCTCCACGCTCTCGAGGGAGAGGTCGCTGGGATCCTCCCCGTTGTCCCCGTCGGCGGATCTCGCCACCGGCAGGTGGTGGGATTCGATGGTGTCGCCGCGGCAGACCACCAGCGCGCGCTCCACCGCGTTGGCCAGTTCCCGGACGTTTCCCGGCCACGGATAGCGCATCAGCAGCTCCCGGGATGCCTCGGAGAAGCCCTTGACCCGACGGCCCATGGACGCCGAGAAGCGGGCGAGGAAATGCTCGGCGATGGGCAGCACGTCCTCCGGCCGCGCGCGGAGAGGGGGAATGAAAATCTGGAAGACATGGATCCGGTAGTAAAGATCCTCCCGGAAGGTCTTGTCGCGCACGGCTTGCTCGAGGTCGCTGTTGGTGGCGCAGACGACGCGGAAATCCGTCGGGATGCTCCGGGTTCCGCCGACGCGGGTGAAACGCTTTTCCTCCAGCGCCCGCAGCAACTCCACCTGCACCTTGGGCGACATTTCGCCGACCTCGTCGAGGAAGAGCGTACCCCCATCCGCCAGCTCCAGTTTTCCCCGCCGACGGGCGCTGGCCCCGGTGAACGACCCCTTTTCGTGTCCGAAGAGCTCCGACTCCAGCAGGGTCTCCGACAGCGCGCCGCAGTTCACCGCCACCAGCGGTCCGTAGGCCCTCTGGCTGCGGGAGTGGATCATGCGAGCGATGAGTTCCTTTCCCGTGCCCGACTCTCCCCGCACCAGCACGGTCGTGTCCGTCGGAGCGACCGAATCCACCAGTTCGATCACCCGGCGCATCTCCTGGCTGACGCCGGTCACGAACTCCGGCCCCTCGCGCTCCTCCAGGCGTCTGCGAAGGGCCAGGTTTTCCTCCTCCAGTCGAATCTTCTCGCAAGCCTTCTCCACGACCCGGGACATGTCTGCGGGATCGAAGGGCTTGACCAGGTAGTCGTAGGCGCCTTCCTTGAGTCCCTGCACGGCAGTGGCCACCGAGGCGTAGGCGGTGACGAGAATGATCACGAGATCGGCGTCGACCCGGCGCACCCTGCGCTGCAGCTCCAGGCCGTCCATCCCCGGCATCTTGATGTCGCTGATCATGATGTCGAAATGCTCGCGGCCGAGCAGCGCCAGGGCCTCCTTGCCGCCGGGAGCCGTGGTGACCTCGTAACCGTCGTCGGTGAACCAGCTGGAGAGTGACTCCCGCACGTGCACCTCGTCGTCGACGATCAACAGTTTCGGCCTGCGTGCACTCATCGCGAATTCTCCTGGTCCGGGGGCTCGAGGGGAAAGCGCAGCGTAAAGCAGCAGCCGTCACCGGGCGCCGTCTGCAGGCTGACGCTGCCCCCGTGCCGCTCGAGAATGCCGTAGACCACCGACAGCCCGAGGCCGAGCCCCCCGTCCTCTTCACGGGTGGTGAAGAAAGGCTCGAAGACGCGCTCAGCCACCTCCGGCGGCATACCGGGGCCGTCGTCGGCCACCTCCAGCACCACCCACGCCTCTTCGGAGCGCGTGCGGAGCGTGACCGTCCCGCCCCCTTCGAGCGCCTGGCTGGCGTTGATCAGCAAGGCCATCGAAGCCTGCTGCACCTGGTCGGGGTCGGCGACGATCACCGGCAGGTCCGGAGCCAACTCGCGCCGCACGGTCACCCCGTTCATGTCGAGTTGGTGTTGCAACAAAAAGACCGCCTTTTCCACCACGTCGTTGATCCGCATCGCCGTAAAGCGGCCGCCCCTTTGCCGGGCGAAGGCCAGCAACTGACTGACGATGGCCCCACAGCGGGTCGCCTCGGAGGCGATCGATTCGAGACACTGGAGATTCTGCTCGGCGCTCGGCCCGGTGCGCCCTTCACGCAAGCGTCGAACGAGGGTGCGGGCGTAGGTGACGACGCTGGAGAGGGGGTTGTTGATCTCGTGAGCCACCACGGCGGCGAGTTTGCCCAGCGAAGCCATCTTCTCCGCATGCAGGACCTGGTCCTGGGCCTCTTTCAGCTCCCGGGTCTTTTGTTCGACCCGCACTTCGAGAGTCTGGGTCAAATCCATCAGCTCGCCCCGAGCAATCTCGAGATCCCGCGCGAGCTGGTTGAAAGTGCGGGCCAGCTCCCCGATCTCGTCATCGGACGTTTCGGGAACCCGCGCCGAAAGGTCGCCGTCGCCCAGCTTGCGTGCTCCGCGGATCAGGGCCCGCACGGGCGCTTGCACCATTTTCTGCACGGATACGATGGTGGTGACGAGCACCAGGAAGATCGCGACCGCCGAAGTCAGCACCAGTTCCAGAGCGCTGCGCACGCGGGCTTCATCGTACGGCCCGAGAGCCAGGTGAACGTCCAGGATGCCCAGCAGTCTTTCGTCCGGCCGGTGCTCGTGGCAGGCGGCGGTGGAGCAATCGGGCTCGTTGTAGATCACGCGGGTGATGCCCAGGGCCCGGCGACCACCGGACTCGATCACCCGGACCCTTTCCGCGGCGGGCAGCATCTCGGGGGGCTGGGGCTGTTGGTGACAGGTGATGCACTGCTCGAGGCGGCTGTCGAGGATGGAGCCGAGTTCCTCGGCCACGGTGGAATAGGCGATCTCGCCGGTCTTACGCAAGATACGGATGCGTTCGACATCGGGCTGACGGGCGAGGGAGTCGACCATCGCCGCGATCCGTTCCCGGTCGTTGTGCAGCATCGACTCCCGCGTAGCGCCGGCGATCATGTCGGCGATGCTGGCGCCGTTCCGGCTCAAGATCGTGTGCGCGGCCCGTTCCTGAATCATCACGTTGAGCCAGGTTCCCAGGCCGAAGACGACGATCAGCGAGACGGTGACGAGGATCGTGAGTTTTCCGGCGACTGTACCCGGCATCACGGCACCTCCGGGGAACCGCGCCGGCGCCCGGGTTCAGGGCGCCAGCGTGGAGAGGGGATCGGTGGGGCGCGGTCGCGCGAGGGGGCCTTCCGGGAACACGGGCAGGAAGCGCACGGCCAGGGCGAAGAGAGCAAAACCAACGGCGACCAGGCCGAGAGAGATGACGAATTCCTGCCAGTGAGGTACGTAGGACACCCCCGTACCCAACTGGAAGGCCGTGATCGCAACGTTCATGCGCTGAAAAATCAAACCCAGTACGACCAGCAGCTGCGCGCCCAGCAGCGCCAACGGCCGGCGGCGCACCCGGCTGCTGAAGAGCAGCAGCATGGGCAGCATGCCGCCCGGGCCGACTTCCAGCAGGAAGAAGATCGAGGCCGTGTCGAAACGGAAGGCCTGGTCGAGCACACCACGCACGAAGAGATCTTCGAAACGCAAGGTGAGGTAGAGCAGCAAAGTCACCGCGGTGGCCCGGCCGAGCCCCCGCAGGATCCCGGGCTCCAGGCGTTTGCCGAAGGCGCGCAGGGAGAGGAACGACTCCACGCTGGTCATCGCCAGGCCCAGGGAAATCGCGGAGACGAAGAAAAGCAGCGGCAGGATCGGTGAATACCAAAGGGGGTGCAGCTTCCCGGGAACGATGACGTAGAGCGTACCCAGGGACGATTGGTGCAGGGTGGAAAGCAGCACTCCGGCGATCACCAGCGGCGGCGTCAGGTAGCGGCTCCAGAGAGTCAGGGCGCGCTGGATGCGGAAGCGCTCGAAAACCAGGGGCAGAAACTCGAGGAAGAGCACGGTCGTGTAGAGCATCACGCACCAGCCCACCTCGAACATCACCGAGTGCGGATTCCAGAAGATCAGCGGATGCCAGATATTCCAGGGACGCCCCAGATCCACCAGCAGCGCCGCGATCACCATCAGGTAGCCCAGGAAAGCCGTCAGCAGGGCGGGACGGACGATGGGCCGATAGCGGTCCAGGTGCAACAAGTAGACGATCGCGGTGATCGTAAAGCCTCCCGCCGCGAGAGCCACGCCGGAAAGCAGGTCGAAGCCGATCCACAGCCCCCAGGGCATTTCGTCGCTGAGGTTCGAAACGGCTCCCAGGCCGCCGGTGAAACGGCGCACGAGCACCACGCTGAAGAGAATCATCAGCAGAATGAAGAAACCCGGCCAGAAACCCGGACTGCGCACTTTGCGGCCGCTCATCGGGACACCTCCTCTCTCCCCCCCTCGCCCTCGGCGCGGGCCACCGCCTGACGGCGCTGAGTCAGCCAGTAGACTCCACCGAGGAACACGCCCCAGACCGGAATGATCAGCGGTAACTTTTCCAGCACGCTCCAGGTCAGGCGAGGCAGGTCGTAGAGCGGAACGTCCCCCGGCAGGTGGGCGGCGCCGACGGAGCGACCGAGCAGCATCAGCACCGACGTGCCGCCGGCCTCCCGCTCTCCGTAGACGGTGTCCATGTAGGTTTCCGGATCGGCCTCGACGCGGGCATGGGCCTGCTCGAGCAACGTCCGCCGCTGGCCGAAAACGGTCGCGCCCACGGGACAGGCCGCCGAACAGGCGGTGGGTTGCCCCGCGGAGACCCGCGGAAAGCACATCTGGCATTTGCGCAACTTGGGGTTGGGGCTGTCCCACTCGTAGCGGGGGACGTGAAAAGGACAGGCCAGCATGCAGTAGCGACAGCCGATGCAGCGTTCGGCCGACCACGTCACCGGGCCGAGAGGGCTCTTTTGCAGAGCGGCCACCGGGCAGACGGAAGCACAGGTCGGGTTCTCGCAATGCATGCAAAGGTGGCGGGCGTAGTTGTCGTCACCCAGGTCCTCCACCCAGGTGAAAGAGTCGGCGTCGAGACGCCGAGCCTCGTGGGGGGGGTGACCGTTCTCCTGCTGACAGGCCTCTTCGCAGGCGCGGCACCCCACGCACAACGTTTGGTCGAAGAGAATCGCGTAGACAGACATCTCACCTCCAGGTCCGGCAGCGCCCTTGCGCGACGGACAGGAGACATGCGAATGTCGTGCCACAGGTCACGATTGAATGATCGTACGTTTTTCCAATGACTTACGGTACCTCCAACACGTGTTGCGCAAGGCTCGCTGCAGAACTTTTCAACAGCGCCGAAGAAAGATCTCGACGCCGACGGCCAAGTGACGGCAAACGTGGAGGTTGTCGGCGCTGCGAAATTCAGCGCCCCGGCGTCGGGTTTTTCAACGCTTTCCGGACGGGCTCCGGAGCCCTCACCCGCCGCTCCGACTCCCCGGCTCGTCGCCACGCCCGGGGGCCGCCCGCAGGGCGAGATAGCCCAGCAGGCCGGAAACGAACGAAGCGCCCAGGATGCCGAGGCGTTCGAGTCCCCCGAAACCGCCCGCCCCCTCGTCGAAGGCCAGCGAGGCGATGAACAGGCTCATGGTAAAGCCGATACCGCAGAGCAGGGTGATGCCGTGGAGCTGCCGCCAGCCGACACCCTCGGGCAGCGCGGCGAGCCTCAGGCGAATCGCCAGCCAGCATGCCCCCAGCACGCCGACCTGCTTGCCGAGGAAGAGCCCGGCCATGATGCCGAGGGGCACCGCGTGAAACACGTCGTCGAGGGAAAGTCCGCCGAGAGGGACGCCGGCATTGGCCAGCGCGAAGACCGGCAGCACGCCGAAGGCCACCCAGGGGTGCAGCACGTGCTCCAGGTGGCGCAGGAGCGATGCGGCCGGCTCGGCGCCTGGCTCGCTTTTCTCGACACGCAGCGGGATGAACATCGCCAGCACCACGCCGGCCAACGTGGCGTGGACGCCGGACTTGAGCACCGCCACCCAGAGCGGAAGACCGACCAGGATGAAGGCCGCCGGCCGGGTGACGCCCAGCCGGTTGAGGGCGGCGAGGGCCAGGATCAGCACGGCGGCCACACCGAGGGAAACCAGGGAAAGCTTGGCCGTGTAGAAGAGGGCGATGACGATGATCGCCCCGAGATCGTCGAAGATGGCAACGCTGAGCAGGAAGGCTTTCAAGGTGGTCGGCACGCGCTCGCCGAGCAGTGAAAGCACCCCGAGAGCAAAGGCGATATCCGTTGCCGTGGGGATCGCCCAACCTCTCATGGCAAGACCGTCCCCCCAGTTGAGGGCGGCGTAGCAGGCGGCGGGAAGCACCATGCCTCCCAGGGCGGCGAAGACGGGCAGGCTCGCCTTGCGCAGGGTCGAGAGGTGTCCTTCGAGAATCTCCCGCTTGAGTTCCAGGCCGACGAGAAAGAAGAAGATCGCCATCAGGCCGTCGTTGATCCACAGCAGGAGCGGCTTGGCAATCCCGAAAGAACCGACCCTGACCTCCACGGAGAGGTTCAAAAGGGCCGTGTAAGAGGCCGCGAGGGGAGAGTTGGCCACCACCAGCGCCAGCACGGCGGTGGCCATCAGGACGAGCCCCCCGGCGGCTTCCAGGCGAATGAACTCCTGGAGCGGTTTGATCAGCCTGTTGAGCGGATGAGTCATGGGAGTCGGCAAACCCCTTCACGCACCACTCGAGTCGGGGCCCGAGTCGGGGCCCGAGTCGAGACATGTCCCGGCCCGGGTGGGATGCGAAGCAGCGTCAGTGCCATCCGTTCGTCATGCCTCTCCTGTCCGCCCCCACCATACCGGCAAAGATCCCCCGGGGGAAGATGGGGGCCTGCCCCCGTGTCCGGGGCTCCTGCGGGGTCAGGAAGAAGCCCGATCGGAGTCCTGCCGGCAGAGCCGGTACTGCACCTTTTCGAGGGTGATCAGGCCTTCGGGCACCGCCTCGGCGAGCTGGGGGAGAAAGGCCTCGATGCGGGCCTCCCGGTCGACGATCTCCACCACCAGCGGCAGATCGTCGGACAGGGCCAGGATGTGGGCGCTGCGGACCTGCCGATGACCGCCGAAACCCTGCAGTCCCCGCAGCACCGTCGCCCCCGCCAGCCCCTCCTCGAGGGCCCGCCGCACGATCCAATCGGCCAGCGGCCGGCCTTCGTGGCGCTCGTTCTCGGAGATGAAGATCCGCAGGAGGAGGCCCGGTTCGAGGCGTTGCTTCATGGTCGTCTCCCCTTCGCCCCCCGGGGGCGGGCCCATCACGCCGGTCAAAGCCAGCGGATGATGCTGTGACCGATCCAGACCGCGGCGAGGCCCAGGCCGACCTGCAATGCCACATTCACCAAGCCCAGAGCCAGTTGTCCCTCCCGGGCCAGTTCCAGGGTCTCGAAGCCGAAGCTGGAAAAGGTCGTAAAGCCCCCCAGGATGCCGATCATCAAGAAGACCCGCGCCTGGGAAGAAAACAGGCCGTGGTACTCCACCAGCGCCCCGGCCAGGCCGATCAGGGCGCAGCCCACCACGTTGACCAGCAGGGTGCCGCCGGGCAGACGCATGGCGGGAAACAGCCGCTGGACGGCCCCTGCCGCCAGGTAACGCGTCACCGAGCCGACGAAGCCCCCCAGCCCCACCAGGAACCACAACGGCAGGACTCGAGCCATCACTCGCTGCGCCAAGTGCTCACGTTGCCCGCCTGGTCGGTGACCCGCACGGCCAGCCCTCCCTTCGGCGGCGCCTGCCCGAGCCCGGCGGCAAAGCTCTCCTCCGCACCGTCCGCCACTCCGTCGGTGGCCGCCAGCGGCAGCCAGCGGCCGCCGGCGACGGCGATCTCCGCCCGGGCCAGGCGCCCGCCCGGATCCGAGGCCCGGACCCGCACCTCGACCCCCTCTCCCTGCGCCAGCGCCGTCGTCGTCACCTCGACGATGGTCGGCGGGTGGTGGTCGATCACCACCGGACCCGAGATCCGGCTGTGGCTCCGCTCCTCGCCGAGGGGGTTGACGCCCCTGTCCGTGGCCGTCACCCGAAAGCGATAGACCCCGTCGGGCAGCGTCCTCGAGTCGAAGGAGAAGAAGTTGCGGGTCAGCTCCTCGGCCAGGACCTGCCACCGCCGGCAGGCCCCGCCGCGATCACGGCAGAACTCGAGGCGGTATTCCAGGCGATCCCCATCCGGATCCCCGGCGGACCAGCGCAAGGTCAGCGCCCCGGCCTCGTAGACTTTCTTCGATCGCCAATTGCGGCTTTTGCCCTTGAGCGCGCGACGGACCTCCGCGGCGTGGGGCACGCTGACCACCGGTGTCTCGCCGGAGGTGATCGAGGAGGGAGGGACCGGCCGGTAGGCCACGCCCAGGGGCAACGCCTCGACCTGCTCCACCCGGGGCGGACGGTTGACCGGCCGATAATCCCAGGCCACCCGGTCGATCCCGGCCCCTGCCGGGGGATCCTCGCTGCTCACCCGGACCTGGGCAAAGCGCGCCCGGTTCAACGGCGCCGCGCCTCCGTCACCGGTGGGTGGCCCCGCCGCTCCGGGCACCTCGACCCACGCGCTCCACCCCGCGTCGGGACGCCGGGTGTTGCCGGACCGCGCTTCCACACGCCAGCGGGCCGCGCCCTCGGGCGCCGTCACCACCCGCACACGGCCCAACACCGCCGCCGAGCCCGCGTCGAAAACATCGGAAGTCCAGCGGGCCCGGGCGGTGACGGCGTCCTCCCAGAGCAGCACGAGGGCGGGGTGGTTGCCCGCCACGGCCATGCGCTCACCGTCCCGGGCCAGCGCCGCCAGAGAGCGCACCTCGTCCTGTTCGAGCCACAGGCCCTCGCGTCCCTCACCGTCGATCCACAGCACGCGAGCCGGGGAAGCGGTGGCCACCAGCACCCCGCCCCGGTGACTCGACAAGGCCAGGGGCGTCTGCTTGCCGTCACTCCACACGCGGCGCACCAGCCCGTCGGGATCGATGCGCACCACTTCGCCACCGGCCGGGGACGCCGCCGCGGACGCGGGTACATCGCCCGATTTCTTGTCCTTGCCGTTGGACCCCGCAGCGTCTTCCGCCCGGGCCCGCACCGTGATGGTGGTGGTGACGCGCTGGCCTCCGTTCTTTTCCCGCGGGGATGAGCCGGAAGTCGACGATCCGTCGGCTTTCTCGCGGCTCCCGGAAAAGGCCGCCCACACGCTGCCCGACGGCCCCACGGCCAGCGCCGAGACCTCGGCGCGATCGGAGTCCCACAGGACGAAAGCGTCCCCCTGGGGGCGGAGTTCCACGATCCAGCCTGAATCCGATGTCCCGGCCAGGATGCGCCCGCCCCCCGCGGCCAGGCAGCGCACGTGGGACTCCTGGCTTTCCCAGAGCGGCTCGACCTCGCCGCCGGCCGGGTCGACCCGCACGACGGTGCCCGGCAGACCGGTGGCCACGAGCAATGCCCCGGAAGGCAGGAGCAGCAGGTCCCAGATGTACTCGGCCCGGGGGCGGTAGATCTCCCTCACGTCGCCCGTGGACAGGTCGAGGCGGTAGACCGCTCCCCGCGGCCCGGTGGCCACGTAGAGGACGTCCCGCTTGCCGGGGGCCAGCGCAAAAGCCTGGCCGCCGTCGGGCAGGAAGTGTTCGACGGCGGGCTGACCGGGCCGTCCGTAGACCAGGACCCGGGCCGGATCGCCGGCGGCCACCACCAGCCTCCCCCGACTGAACGCGGCGTCCCACAACACCCCTTCGGCGGGTCTCCCCAGTTCCACCCGGGCGGGAGCCGGCACGAGCCGGCCCGCCGGGGTGACCTGCATGCCCTCGAGCTGACCGGCCCGAAAGCCTGCCCCTTCCCGCGTCCAGCTCTGCTCTTCCACCGCCACGACGGCGGGAAGAGCCAGCCCGAGGGCAAGCCCCGTGATCAACCCGACGATTCCTGCAGGCCTCATTCTGTGGACTCCTCTGCTTCGATGACCAGGGAAAGGCGCGCCAGGCCGGTCACGCTGCGTTCCATCTCGCGCCAGGCGCCGGCCAACCGCCGCCACCGCGAGTGGTAGAGTTCGTTGCCGCCGGGACTCGAGCGCAGCAGCAGGTGAGCCGTCGCCGGCAGGGCCGGGTACTCTCGGCCCCGGCTGACGATACCGGCTGCCGGACGGACCAGCCGCGCCTCGAGCAGCGTGTCGCTCGAAAACGAGGCGAGGGCGGCGAGGTACTCGTCGGCCGTGCGGGCCGTACGCCGGCGGGCCTCGGCCACCGCTCCGAGTTCTCCGTCGAGCGTCCGGGCAGACCCCACGGCTACCGTACAGCGACCCGGCAGGGTTCCCGCCGGGATCTCCACGTCGAGGACTTCCCAGTTCCGCTCGCCCCGGGGGCCGGACAATTCCACCCGCAACTCGAGACGGCCTCCCGCGCGGACACTGAGGCGATCCGGCACGGCGCGGATCACCTTCCACGCTCCATCCCGCTCGATGGCCCGCACCTCGAGTTCGACGCCCTCGACAGCGGGCACCTCCATCGGGGCCTGGAAGAGGGCGGCGAGCACCCGGGCCAGTTCGGCACCGATCCGCGCCACCGGCGGGGATGGGCCCGCGCCGCCACCGATGACCACCCGGACAGGCGCCCTGCCTTCGAGGAGGATGTTGCCCTCGAGGCGCAGGGTCTCGTCCAGTTCCGCCCCGCTGGCGTCGACCACCGCCGAGCGCAGGGCGAAGTTGGCCAGGGGCCCCACCAGGCGGGGAGAGCGCAGGACCTGGAAGTGCCGCTCGATGTCGGGCGCTCCCGGCCGCCGGACCCGAACGTCGATCGGCAGCCCCTGAGGGACGGGACCGATTTCCGCCGCGATGCCGACCAGCCGATCCTGGGTCAGGGTGCCGGCCGGAGCACCGTAGCGGGAGATCTTGAAGGAGTTGAACCCGGAGGCCACGGTCCAGACGATCTCCGCCGGGGCCACGGGTCCGCCGCTACGCCCCCGACCGAGGAAGGGGTGGCCGAAGGCCAGCAGCTTGGAGCCCTCGCGCCAGGTCACCGTTCCCGTCGCACCGACCACCTTGTCGCCCCAGATCAGCATGGCGCTGACCGGCATGCCGGGCTGCAGGTCGTCCGCTCCCATGGCCGCGGCGCCCGCCGCCGGCCGGGCCGCGGCCGCGGGGGCCAGGCCCATCTCCCGCCACAAGTCGTCGAAGGCACCGAGCCGGTCGGCGGCCACACCCCGCACGCCCACTGCCAGGGGAATCGCCTGCAGCAGACCGTCCACGGCCGCCACCCGCCCCTCCCGGCGCCAGGGCAGCTCGCCGGCCGGCAGACTCCCGAGCCTGAGCATGGCCTCGATGGGAGTGATGCCGCAGATCGGTTCCTTGGTGAAGTTGCCCACGCTGTAGCTCAGGGCGCCCACCAGGCGACCGTCGATCATCACCGGGGAGCCGGACATGCCGGCGGCCACGCCTTCGAAGCGGCCCCGTTCGTCGGTGAAACGCCCGAGGATCAGCGGCACCCCCGGCCCGATCCAATCGTCGAGAACGCCCAGCACTTCCACCCGGAGGGTCTCCGGCTCCCTCCCCTGCAGGACGGTAAGGACCTCACCCTCCAGGCCCGCGTGGACCTCGGCGAGGGGAAACACCTCCACCGCGGCGGCCGGAGCCGCCGGCAGCGCCAGGAAGGGCAGGAAAAGGCCGAAAAAAAGATGGCGGAGGGTGTTCCGTTTCGACACAGGGGTCTCCCGGTTGTGCAGCGGGCTTGGATTATAGGGGCCGTCGGCAAGACGCACCCATCCTCGCTTCCAGGTAACACGGACAGGCTGGCCCTGTTTGGCCTGTTCCGGACTCCAACAAGACCTGTCCGCGCCTGTCGCATCGATTCCGGGATCGTGTATCCCGCGGCATTGACTCGGCTGGCCGCGGAACCGAGCTTTTTCCGTGGATGCCCCGTCACAGGCCCACCAGGGGCAACGCCCCGGGGAAACGCAACCCGGGCGGAGAGGCCAGAGAGGAGAGACCCATGTTCGGCAGGAAGATCTGGATCATCATCGCGGTTGTCCTGCTCGTTCCCATGGCGTTGGCCGGCGAGCAGCAGGCGGAGCTGAACACGCCCGCACCCACGCCGGGCCTCCTCGCCACTGTAGGCGCCTTTTCGCCCGCAGCGGTGATCGAGGCCGTCCTCGACTTCGACCTGCCCGGCCTGATCGCCGGAGCCATCGGAAAGACCCCCACGCCGCCGCCCGCCGACACCGCCAGCTCCGGGGTACTGCCCCCCGGAGAAACGACGGGAAGCTCCGATGTGGCGCCGGCCCGCGGCGGTGACGACCCCTCCGGCCCCTGGCCATAGCCGCCCCCCCCGGGCGGAACCCACCCCCGACTCCCTCCGGGTCCTCCCCGGGGGGAGTTGCCTTTTGGGCGGGAGGGCGACCTTTCGGATCGGCTCCAACGGCCAGGGCAGGCTTCGCTCGACGGTGGACGGTCCGTCCCCCGCCGCATGCTACGATGAAGCATGTCCGGCTCCTTCCTGGCTGGGTATTCTTTGCTGGACACGCTTGGCGCCGGCGGGTGCGGCGAGGTCTATCTCGCCCGCCACGAGTCGAGCGGCCGCCTGGTCGCCATCAAGAAGGCTCATCCCGACGACCCGGAAAGCGCCGCCGAGCTGGCCCGGGAATTCTCGCGCATCGCCTCCCTCGAGCATCCCGGTGTCGTCCGTGCCGTCGATTTCATCCCCCCGGGACGCGAGGGCGGCCCCTCGATCGTCTTCGAGGTGGCCGAAGGGCTTTCCTCCGAGCAGGCTTGCCGGGGGGCCGGCCCTTCCGAGCCCCTGGCCTGGACCGCGGGGCTGGCCGAGACCCTCGACTACCTCCACCGCAGCGGCCTGCTCCACGGGGACCTCAAGCCCGCCCACGTCTTCATCGACGAGCGGGGCGTCCCCCAGTTGATCGATTTCGGCCTGGCCCGGGAACCCGGAACCCAGGCGGCGGGCACCGCCGCCACCGCCGCCCCGGAGGTGCTCCGGGGCGAACCCTGCACGGTGGCCTCCGAGCTCTACTCCCTCGGGGCCACCCTCTTCTATTGGCTCTTCCAGCGCTATCCGTGGGGCGAGGACCCGGCCGGTCGCCTGGCGGCGGCCGACAGGCGACCGGCCCTCCCCCGCAAGGAAGGTCTGCCCGGGGGAGCCGTACGGCTGCTGCGGGAATTGCTCTCCCCCCACCCCGCCGAGCGTCCCCGATCCGCCCGGGAAGTGGTCACCCGCCTGGAGGAGATCGGCGTCGCACTCCCCGACCCCGCCTTCGCCGATCCGGCCACACGAGCGGGGGGCCTCGACCTGGTGGGTCGCCGGCAGGCCCTCGAACGCATCGAGGGCTACATCGCCCAGCAGCACGCCGCTCACTTCGTCGTGCTCGCCGGGCCCCGCGGGGCGGGACACACCCGCCTGCTGCGGGAGGCCGCCGGGCTGGCCCGCCTGGCCGGGCGACGGATCGAGTTCCTCGGTTCCTCCCCCGGCGCCCTGCCCCTCTCCCCGCGCCTTCCGGCCCGCCTGCGCCTGCTGGCCGAAGCGGCCCCCCTGACCGTGATGGCCGATGACCTGCATCACCTGGCTCCCGACCAGGCGGAGGTGCTCGCCGGCCTGCCCCGGCGCCTGGCCGGCTGCCCGGGCCTGCTCGTACTCGTCGCCGGGCCCGTACACCCGGGACCGGGTTGGCGGGAACTGCCCCTCGACCCGCTGAGCCGGGAGGAGGTGGGAGAGCTGGTGCGGGCCCTGCTCCCCGGCCCCCCGCTGCCGGCCCACCTGGCGACCCGCCTCGCCTCCCACACGGCGGGACAGCCGGGCAAGATCGTCGCCATCCTGCTCGAGGCCGTCCGTCGCGGAGTCGTCGACCGGGTCGGCCCCGCCTGGCGCCTGGATCGGTTCGAACAGATGCCCCTGGCCCGGCTCGACCCCGCCGGGGCGGGACGGGATCTCCAACACCTCGACGCCCGCCAGCGGAAGGTGATCGAAGCGCTCTCCGCCGCGGGAGCCCCCGCGGAACTCGACGCTCTCGCCACGGTCACCGGCCTCTCCCTGGCCCGGACCGCCGAGGCGTGCCGGCAACTGGTCGCCGCCGGACAGCTGTTCCGGGATGCCCGCGGCCGACTGCGCCTCGGGCCGGGACGTCGCCGGGGCCACCTCGCCGCCCCCGATCCGGAACTCCACCGCCGATGGCTCGAGCACCTGGGCAAGCATCCGCCCCGGGAGGGCGTCCGGCGGGAAGAACGACTCGCCCGCCTCAGCCGCCACGCGGCCTGGGCGGGTCGGCTGGGGCTCGCCGCACGCCTGGCCACCCGCGCGGTGCAGGCCCTGCTCCGCCGGGAACGACCCGACCTGGGGGCCGGCGTGCTCGCCCGGCTCCCCGACCGCGAGACCTTCCCCCCGGCAGGACGGGGGCGACTGGCGGCGGCCGCGGGAGAGATCCACCTGGCCCGCGCCCGCCCGAAAGAGGCGGCGGGCGCCTTCGAGGAGGCCGTCGCCTGGCTCCGTGCCGGCGGACGGCCGCGGGAGGCCCTCGGTGCTCTTTGCCGACTGGCCCGCTGCCTCGGAGACCTGGGCCGGGCCGAACAGGCCCTCGAGCATCTGGGCTCCATCGTCGCCCAGGCCCCCCCAGCGGCACTGGCCGCCGAAGCGCATCTCGAAATCGGCGTGCTGCGGGCCCGGCAACAAAAGTACGAGCAGGCCCTCGAGGAGATCGAACGGGCCCTCGAACTGGCCCCGGAGGGCAGCAGGGTCAGCCGCCGGGCACGGGCCGCCCGTGGGCGCTGCCTGGTGCTGGTGGACCGACTGGTGGAAGCCGAGGCGGAGCTTTCCCGGGCTCGCCTGGAAGCCGGCGCCCACGGAGAACGGCAACTGGAGACCGCTCTGATGCTCGCCGAGTTGCAGGCCGCCGGCCGGGCCGCTCACCACCGGCGGCTGGTGGACCGCGCGGGCCCGGTTCACAAGGCCCTGGCCGACCGGGGCGACGCGGACGGACTCGCCCTGCTGCACGCCCTGCTCGCCGACGCGCGCCTGGCCCTCGGCGACCCCCTCGGGGCCGCCCGGGAAGCCGAGCAGGGGGTGGGCTGGCGGGAGGTCCACGGCCACCGGGGCTGGCTGGCCGCCGCATGGCATCGGCTGGCGCGCATCCGCCTGCACCTGGGTGACCTGCCCGAGGCCCGCGCCGCGGCCCGTCGGGGACGCAGGGAAGCGCGGGCCGCAGGCGCCCTCGACGAGTTGATCGTCGGTCGCTGCCTGCACAGCCGGATCGAAATCATCGATGGGCGCCCGGCGGTGGCCCTGCGACTGGCCCGGGGAGCGCTGGCCGCCGCCCGACGATCCGGGCAGGCGCTGGACCTGTGCCGGGCCCGGGTCGCCATGGCCCGGGTGTTGATCCACCGCGGGGAGATGCCCGTGGCGGCCTCCCTGCTCCGGGAAGTGCTGGCGATGGGCGAAGGCGAGTTGAGGGCCCAGGCCCCGGAAGCCCTTCTCGAAGCCCGGGTGCTGGCGGCCGAGACCGCGGTCGTGGTGGATCCCGCCCGTGCCGTGACCCTGGCCCGGCAGGTGGAGCAGGAGGCCGAAACCCTCGACCTGCACGACCTGGTGATCGAGGCCCTGTCCGTGATCGACCGGGCCCTGGTGGCCGATGGCCAGGAGGAACAGGCGCGATCCCTGCGCTCGCGGGCCGGCTTGCGTCTCGAGGCGCTGGCCGCCGGCATCGACGATACGGCCGCGGCCCGACGCCTGCTCGAGCGCCCCGACCGGCGCGCCCTGGCCGAGCGCTGGGGGGCCCGGGACACCCAGCGCCTGGACGTGCTCTACCGCTTCGTCGCCGACCTCAACAGTCTGCGGGATCCACGGGAAGTGGCGGAGACGATGATGGACCAGGCCCTGACCGTGCTGGGAGCCGAGCGGGGCGCGGTGGTCACCGCCCGGGAAGGGGGTGAAGTCTCCCTGCTCCTGGCCCGCGGCGTGGAGAAGGAAACCGCCGAGGACGCGCTGCAACTCTCCCGCACGGTGATCGATCGGGCCCAGGGCGGGGAAAGCGTACTGGCCGTGGAACCCGCCAGTGATCCACGCTTCGCCGACTCCCACTCCGTACGCCTTTTTTCCATTCGAGCCGTGATCTGTGTGCCCCTGCGGTCGAAGGGCCGGCTGGTGGGGGCCCTCTACGTCGACAGCCGCGACCCTTCCCGCTGCTTTTCCAGGGAGGACCTGCGCTTTCTCGAAGCCCTGGCGGATCACGCGGCCCTGGCCCTCGTCAACGCCCGCGCCTTCCACCGCCTCGAGGAAGAAAACCGCCGCTTGAAAGCCGACCTGGGCCGGCGGGACCGCCTCGGAGACCTGCTGGGCCACAGCCGGAAGATGCTCGAGGTCTACCGCCTGCTGGAGGCCGCGGCAGCCAGTGATCTCCCGGTCCTGATCCACGGCGAGTCCGGTACGGGCAAGGAACTCGCCGCCCGAACCCTCCACCGCCTCGATGCGCGCCGGGAAGGCACCTTCGTCGCGGTCAACTGCGCTGCCCTGCCCGAGCCGATCTTCGAGGCCACGCTCTTCGGTCACGAAAAGGGGGCCTACACCGGCGCGGAAACCTCGCGCACGGGTCTGCTGGTCGAAGCCCACCGGGGGACGCTCTTTCTCGACGAGATCACCGAACTTCCGCTGGGATTGCAGGCCAAGCTGTTGCGCGTGCTGGAGGACAAGCGCGTGCGCCCCCTGGGCTCCGGCCGCGAGATGGAAGTGGATTTCCGCGTCGTGACCGCCAGCCGGCAGGACCTGGGGGAGGCGGTCCGCGAAGGCCGCTTTCGCCAGGATCTGCTCTATCGGCTGGACGTGCTCCGGGTGGCGCTGCCTCCTCTGCGCGAACGCCTCGAAGACCTGCCGTTGCTGATCGATCACCTCCTCGAGCGCCTCTCCGGCAGCTTCGGCCGGGTACGGATCCACCCGGCCGTGGTCCCGCGCCTGGCTTCGTGGAACTGGCCGGGCAACGTGCGCGAGCTGGAGAACACGCTCTCCCGCCTGGCCCTGCACGCGACGGAAGGCACTATCGACCTGAAGACCCTCGAGGCCGACCCGGAACTCGCCGAACGTTTCGGCAGTACTCCGAGCGACGAGACCCAGCTCGAGGAAGTCGAAGCGCGGGCCATCCGGCGCGCCCTCGAACTGACCGGCGGCCACCGTCTGCGGGCCGCCCAGTTGCTCGGCATCGGGCGGGCCACCCTTTTTCGCAAGATCCGCCGCTACCATCTCGAAGCGGTGGGTCGTCGCCCTCCAGGAGGCAAAAAGGTCTCACCCTGAGACCCTTTCGACGCCCCCGCCCGGTCTCCCGCCGGGACCGGACCGGGCGATCCTTCGTCAGAACAGGGACTTGGCGATCACCCCCCTCCGAACCGCGGATCTGGCACGCTCTTCGCAGATGGAGAGGCAGGCTTGTCAGAGTGGACCTCGGCGGGAGCCCGGACAAAAAGGGTTCCCGCGCAAGCTTCATACCCCAGGACCTCAACCTGGTTTTGGCAGACCAGGCAGCGAGCTTCCTTTCGACTCCCTCCGACCGCTCCCCGGAGGCTCGCTGGTCCGGCCTGATGGCATGGGGCCGCGTACAGGGCTTCCCCGAATCCCGACCCAACCCTGTCGCGGCCCCGCCACTTTCTCTCCTCCCCCACAGAGCCCGGCGCGAGCCGGGCTATTCGTTCGCGCCCCCGACGCCCAGGGCGGCGAGTCGACGGCGGGCGGCACGGTCGGTGAGCGCCGGACGAAGCAGCCAGCGGCGGAGGGTCCGGGGGCCCGGCCGCGCGCCCGCCACCGAGCGAGGCTCCACGGGAGCGGCCAGGTGGGCGGCCAGGACGGCATCGAGACGCTCGAGCGCCGCCGACCCGGGCGGCAGGGGGTGCTCCGCGCCCATCGCCCGGGCCCGCAGCGCCGCGACGAGGAAGGCCCCCGCCGCCCGGCCCAGCCCCTGCACCCCCCGGCCTGAAGCCACCAGGAGATTCTCCCGGGCCTGGTACACCGCGCCGCGCCGCCGACAGCCGGAGAGCACGCGTCGCAGGAGCGCCGTCCCCTGCCCGGTCTCCCGCAGGCGTCGGCCCAGGCGCGCCTCTTCGCGCAGCAGGTAGACCTCCGGGTAGAGATCCGCCAGGTAGAGGGCCGGCCCGATCTCGAGGCGTCGGGGATCGATGTCCACGGCGCGGGCCAGGGCCGTGATCACACCGTGAACCATCAGGGGCAGATCCATTTCACCGCGTGCTACGGTCTGCCGGGCCCAGTGACGGTAGACCCGCGACAGGGCCGCCAGGCGCTCGCCGGGTTTGCGCGGCCTGGTGGCCCAAAGCCGGCCCCGCGCGCGCATCCAGGGCGCGGCGGGCCGGGACTCGAACTCGAGGTCCGTCAACACCCGGGCCACGCGTCCGGCGCCCCCCATGCGCTCGAGCCGCCGGGGCAGATGCTCCGAGGCCAGGTGGGCCTCACCGAAAACCGCCGCCACCCGCCCCCCCCTTCCGGCCTCGGCGCTCAGCCGGACCAGGCGCTCGGCCGCCACCTCGTCTCGCAGGGGCAGGTCCTGCGCCCCGCCCCGGGGCGAGATGTCGAGGGCCGCCACCCGGCCCCCCGTGCGCCGGGCCACCTGCAACAATCTCCGCACCGGCCGCCAGGGGTATCCCCACTCCTCCCGGTAGCGAATGCGGCGGTGAAACTCCCGTTCACCGATCCGTCCGGCCATCAGCGCGTCGAGGGCGGCCTGGTCACGACGATAGACCATCTCGAGGGCCAGCAGCCGGGGCCCGCGACTCCGCTCGGCCCAGGTCACGAGCAACTCTCCCGCCGTCTCGAGGGCCCCGGGTAGAGGATGGTACTCGCCGATCAACACCAGGGAACACGATGCCAGGGCGCGGGGTACACCCCGCCCCCCGCAGGGCGACCAGCCCAGGCTGTCGGCCTCGTCTTCGAATCGTCGAACGTAGCGGGAACCGGCGGCAGGATCGTAGACGCCGAGGCGGCGGCGCAGGTGCTCGGCCGAGGCCGAGCTGCGCTTCAGGATGGCGACCCTCCCTTGGGATCGCTCTTGTCCTCTTCTTGCATTTCCTTCATGGCACCACGGAAGTTCTTGATCCCTTCTCCCAGCCCCTTACCCAGTTCGGGGAGCTTCCGCACACCGAAGAGCAGGACCAGGATCAGCGCGATGATGAGCAGTTCGGGGGCCCCGAGGGGTCCGATCAGCGCCAGGGGAGCAGCGGAGAAGGTCATGGTGTTTCCTCCGAAGTGCGGCTCTCGATGCCAAGGCAGCACGGGGTTCCATTATTCACGATTAAGCGTCACTGTCCACGCGCAGCACCCGCGTCGCACCGGCCCGGCGGGTGACCCCCTGGTCGTCGAGCTTCTCGAGAATCGGGATGGCGTACTTGCGGGTCAGGGAGAAAAGATTCTTGAATGCGGGCACGTCGAGCGTCTTCCGGCCCCCGGCCGCCTCGGCCCGCAGGACAGCGATCATCTCCTGCCAGGGTCCGCCGGCGATCCAGGTTCCGTTACCCAGCCGCACCGCCCGACCCGTCCGCTCGGCCCAGCCCAGCAGGTGCCCCATGGACGCCGCCTCGGCGCCCAGCCAGGCCTCCTCGTCCAGCGCTTCCAGGCCGGCGGCTTCCAGCCTGGCGAGGGCCCGTTCGAGCGCCTCGGTCTCGGCGGCGCCGGGCCGGGTGTCGTGGTCGGCCAGGCGGACCTCCTCGCGGCTCCAGATCACCCGCCCCGCCCTCTCGGCACGGGCCAGCAGGGCACGCCATGCCGCCGGCGAGAGCGTGGGGGCGCCATCCGCCCGCAGCCTCTCCGGCGCCGGCCCCGGGGCCAGGGGATGCCGGGCGTGGTGCTCGGCCAGTCGCCGGAGCAGGTCATCGAGAATCGCCGCCTCGGCCTCGGGAGCGAGCAGGTGCTCCCCGGCGAGCAGCACCAGGGAGCCCGGCGGGGAGGCGGCCACGACCTCCGGTTCGACACCCTCCCGCACCAGCGAGGCGACAGAGCGCCCCGGCGGGCCGGCGGCGCAGACCTGGAGCAGGATCCGCTCGGCGGGTGCGGCCTCCGCCAGGGCCCGGACGTGTTCGGGCCAATCCGACCGACGGCGACGATGACGGGGGGGATCCAGTTCCGCGATGCGCCCTCCGCCGAGAGTGACCAGGGGGCTGTAGCGCCGCAGGATGAAGCGATCCCCGGGCAGTGCCGCCAGGGGCGCCTCGAGGCGCAGCTGCACCGCCCCGGTCGCGCCCGGAGCCAGGCTGCCCCCCCCGGGCATGCGCACCCGGCAAAACACCTCGGCGGTGCCATGGTGCAGGCGCAGCCGCTGTCCGTCGTCCACCCCCACGGGAGCTTCGTCGATCACGGTGATCCAGGCGTCCAGCACACGGGCGGTGACCTCCCGGCCCTCGGGAACCAGCACCATCCCCCGCCGAAGCTGTTCCCGGTCCACCCCCTGGAGATTCGCCGCCACCCTCCGGTGGGCCTGGACCCTGGATGCGGACCGGGAGTGCACCTGCAGGCCGCGAATCCGGCAGCGACGGCCACCGGGAATCGCCACCAGGCTCTGGCCCACCTCGAGGGGGCCGCCGAGCAGCGTGCCGGTCACCACCGTGCCGAAGCCCTTGGCCGCGAAGACGCGGTCGATGGGAAGCCGAGGCCAGGGCCCCCCCTCCCGCTCGGCCAGGCCCGACGCCTGCTCGACCAGGGCCTGCCGCAGTGCCGGCAGCCCCTCACCGGTGACGCCGCTGACCCGTACCACCGGAGCCCGCTCGAGAAAGGTGCCCGCCAGGACCCCCCGCACTTCCTCCTCCACCAGGTCGACGTACTCCGCGTCGGCAAGATCGACCCGCGTCAAGGCCACCACACCGCCTTGCAGGCCGAGCAGCCGGCAGATCGCCAGGTGTTCGCGGGTCTGCGGCATCACCGACTCGTCGGCCGCGACCACCAGCAGAACCAGGTCGAGCCCGGTGGCCCCCGCCAGCATGTTGTGCACGAAACGCTCGTGGCCGGGTACGTCGACGAAGGAAAAGCCGCGCCCCTCCAGTTCGACATGGGCGAAACCCAGATCGATGGTGATGCCCCGGCGCTTTTCTTCCTCCCAGCGGTCGGGGTCGATACCTGTCAGGGCCTTGACCAGGGTGGACTTGCCGTGGTCGATATGGCCGGCGGTTCCGACGACGACGTGGCGATCGAGCGTCATGACCGGGGAGCGAGCATCACCTGCCGACGATCGCGCGGGCCGTTTCGAGCACGACGCGAAAGTCGAAGGGCTTGGGCAGACAGGGGCGGTGGAGCCGGCGCACCAGCGACTCCTCGGCGAGGGCCTCGGGATCGCCGGTGGAGAAGACCATCCGCTCGACCATCTCGGGCCGTCGCCGGCAAACGGCCTCGAGGATCCGCGGGCCGTCGATGCGGGGCATCCGCAGATCGCAGATCACCAGGTCGTAGGCATCCGCCAGCAGGCGCTGGAGTCCCCCCGCCCCCTCGTGAACCTGCTCGACGACGGCCCCCGCCTGGCGCAGGAATTCCGTCAGGCAGTCGGCCACGGCGGGCTCGTCGTCGATCACCAGGACCCGAACGCCGTCCAGGCCGCCTTCGACCCGGACCTGCCCGGACGAGGCTGGGGCGGCGGCCGGGGCGGTCTCCACCGCGGCCGGCAGCAGGATGCGGAAGCAGGCGCCGCCGTCCTCTCCCGGATCCACCGCGATCCTGCCGCCGAAGTCCTCCACGGTGGCGGCCACCTGGCTGAGACCCAGGCCGGTGCCCTTGCCCTCTTCCTTGGTGGTGAAGAAGGGCTCGAAGATCCGCTCCCGCAGGGCGGCCGGAATACCGGGGCCGCTATCGGCGACCACCAGCGACACGTGCTCACCCTGGGGGGCGATCTCCACCCGCACCTGCCGCGGGCCATCGTGCTCCTCGAGGGCATGGAGGGCGTTGGTCAGCAGGTTGATCAACAACTGCAGCAGGCGGTCGGCGCCGACCCGCACGGCGGGCGTCTTCGAGTCGACCCGCAGGGACGCCGCGATCCCGGCCCGCCGGTAGGGATAGGCCACCAGGGACAGGGCCTTTTCGGCGATGGCGCCGAGGCAGACCAGTTCTCCCTCGCTCTCGTGGGAACGGGCCAGGGAGAGCATGTTGCCCACGATGCGCTGGCAGCGACGTCCCTCTTCGAGAATCGTGGCGATCCATTGCTGGCGCGTCGGAGCGTCGGAGTCGGCCACCAGCATCTCGGCGTAGCCCAGGATGGTCGACAGGGGATTGTTGATCTCGTGAACGACACCGGCGATCAGTTCCCCCATGGCCGAGAGCTTCTCGGCCTGGGCCAACTGCTGCCGTTGACGTCGCTGCTCGGTGACCTCGTCGAGTACGAGGACCACCTCCCCGGTGGCCGCCCTGGCCGCGGCGGGGACCAGGCGCATTTCCACCACCCGGCGACCCTCGGGGAAGAAGGCCTCGGCCGAGGAAGAGCGGCCCTCGAGAGCCGCGCGAACCTGGGGCAACAATTCCACCGAACCGAGTCGCTCGAGCACGCCGCCGGCACCCGGCCAGGCATCGAAACTCTCGAGCAACCTGCGGGCGGCGGGGTTGACCAGCCGCAGCCGCCCCTCCCCGGTGAGCAGGGCCACTCCCAGGGGCAGGCCCTCCATCGTCCGCAGCAGGCGGTCCTCTTCGAGCCGCCGCTGGGCCTCCAACCGCCCGGCGGCGAGGACCAGCGACGCCTGGACGGCTCCCGCGATACGGCGCGCGGAGGGGGGCGGGGAGCCGTGCCAGCCGAGCACCAGGCCGGCGGCGCCTTCCTCCGGGAGCAGGGAAAGCCAGTGGAGCGAAGGGTCGGAGGCGCTGGAGCCGTCGAGACGGGCGCGGGCTCTCCGGCCCAGTTCACCCGCGGGCCAGCAGCCCGTCTCCGGCTCGCGCCCGGCGGCCTCCAGCCGGATCGCGCCGCAAACCGGCGTGACGAGTTCCACAAGACAGCGCCACGCACTATCCATCACGTCCCGCGGGCCCAGGGCGCGGGCCAGGGAGCGATTCATCTCGAACAGGGCCGACAGTTCTCTCGCCGTGCCGGCGTCGTCCCGCTCCGCCCGCCCCCCGCGGTGATGCTCGAGAGCCGCGGCGAGCCAGGCCGCCTCCTGCTCGGCGGCCGACACCTCCGCCGGGCTGAACGCCGCCCCCGCACGCGCCAGCACCAGCGCGCCCACCGGCTCCCCCAGGGGCACGATCATCGCCCGGGTCAGCGAGAGCGAGTAGAGGAGGTCGGCCAGCGGGCTCGAGCGCCCGGAAGCCAGGAGCAGTTCCTCGGTGCGGGGGGGCAGGGCCTCGAGACCGGCGGGAGGCAACGCCACCGGGACCCACTTCCGGTCCTCGCGCCTGAGAGCCCGGAGCGGGGCCAGGGTGCGGGGGTCGAGCAGGGCCACCAGGTCGGCCGGGGGGCGCACCTCGAGCGCCCAGCGACCAAGGCACTCCTCGGCGTCCGCGGCGCCGACCAGCGCAGTGGCCAGAGCGGCCCAGCGGGGGGCCCGGGACATCCCCTCTCCGTGCGCGTCGTGCTCGACCGGCAAGACTCTCTCCTCCGGGCGCACCGGGCACCCGCGGGAGATTGTAGCCGGTCGGAGCGGTGAAGAGTCAGAGATTCGTGCGCGACCGCATGCTGCGGGAGGCGTAGCCGGTGTTGCGCGAGCCACGCAGGTTCCGCGGACGGCTGAACATCCGCCGCAGGCGCTGCTTGGCCTGGGTTTCGATCTGGCGTACCCGCTCGCGGCTGACACCCATCTTCGCGCCGATCTCCTTGAGGGTCAGGATCGGACAGCCGTCGAGGCCGAACCGGTGGCGAATGACGACCTTCTCCTGGTCGTTGAGATGGGTCAGGGCCCGAGTCACCAGCCCCGTGCCCTCGCGACGCAACACCCAATCCTCGGGGCTGTCGGCATCGCGATCCACCAGGTAGTCGCTGACCGGCGTCTTTTTTTCTTTCCCGATGGTGTCGTCGATCGACATCTCCCGGGTGTTGACCTGCAGCACCTGGTCGACCTTCTTCACCGACACGGAAAGCCGGTCGCTGATTTCATGACGCTCGGGGCGGCGACCGAGTTCCTTGCGCAGGGTGTGCTCGGTCTCCCGCACTTCCTTGACCTTTTTCATCTGGTAGGTGGGCACCCGGACCAGGTTCACCTGTTCGGCCAGGGCCTTGAGGATGGACTTGCGGATCCACCAGATGGCATAGGTGATGAACTTGGTGCCCTTGGAGGGGTCGTAGCGCCGGGCGGCCTCGATCAGGCCCAGGTTGCCCTCGTTGAGCAGGTCTTCGAGGGGCAGACCCAGGTTGCGGTATTCGCTGGCCACCTTGACGACGAAGGAGAGATTCGAGGCGACCAGTGTCTCGAAGGCCTCGGTATCACCCTTCTTGACTCGCTTGGCGAGGTTTTGCTCCTGCTCCTTGGTGAGGAGGGGGTACGCGCGGATCTCTGTGAAGTATCGACTGAGAACGGTTTTCTCGCTGCTGTCGATTCCCATTTCGCTCCTGTGCCTCGCCGCAGACGCAAAGGATTCGGAACCGACATCTCCGAGCCGACCAACAGCCCGATTCTCGATCTGCCAGTTATCCCTTCCCGCCTGTGCCGTTTCCCAACGGCTTCTTCCCCGTTGCGGATGAAAGACTCCCCATTTCCCCATCCGCCGACGATACCGTTCTTCTTCGCTTCGACCTTGCCGTTGTCTTTCGATCTTGCCCGGCCGCCGATATCGCCTTCTATCTCTGATACCCAATTTGACGGCAAAACGGCCCGGCCGTCAACTACGATTTCGTCTTCGAACAAAGAGCGAACCAACTTCGCCGAAAACGGATGACGCAGGCGCCACCCCGCTGAAACGCCGCGCCCCCGGGACCGTCCTCAGTGCCATCCACCGGGACCGCCACCACCATCGTAGGTGCGAAACTTCGGCTTACGCCGGAACAGGCCGAACCCGCCACCGCCTCCCCGACGCAGCATGAAGCGGATGTAGAGGTAACCACCGGCCATACCGCCGAGGTGGGCGAAGTGGGCGATACCGTCGCCGGGGTTGGCGTCGATGGCGCCGAAGAGATCGATCGCCCCGAAGATCAACGCGAAGGTGCGTGCGCGAATCGGAAAGGGCAGCGGAAAAATGAACAACTGCCGCTGCGGGAAGAACATCGCGTAGGCCAGAACGAGCCCGAGCACTCCGGCGGAAGACCCGATGACCGGCTGGGGATAGCTGCTGAACAGGCCAAAGACGGTGTGCAGGACCCCCCCTCCCACCACGCAGGCCGCGAAATACTGCAGGAACCCCCGGGAGCCCAGGTAGCGCTCCACCTCGCCACCGAGCATCCACAGCCCCAGGGCGTTCATCAACAGGTGCCACAAACCGCCATGGAGCAGCGCATAGGTCACCAACTGCCAGAGGGCGAGATAGCCGCTGGAGGGCAGGTCCAGCCGCAACCAGCGCTCGATGAAGAAGAAGCCCGCCTTGGCCAGCAGGACTTGGACGAAGAAGGTCGCGGCCAGAACGATCAGGATCCGCCGCACCATGGGAGTGACTGGGGGCGCCGCGAAAGTGGGGCCGCTCCCGCCGGGAACACCACCGTAGTAGGACATGGAGCGAACCTTACACCGTGGCCCGCCGGTCGCCAACAGCCCGACCGCCGGGAGCCGACGGAGATTTGACCGCAGTTCGGCCCGATGTGTTCAACAACCGCCATTGGCACCGACGATCTCCAAGCCCCACTTTCTTTTACGTGGCCAGCGGAAACACAACCAAGACCCGTGAACGGGAAGACGTCCTGCTCATCAAAGGCGAGGAGAGCGTCCTCGAGCGCCTGGGGAAGATGGCCGGCGAACTGGCGCTTGCGGCCGAGTCGGCGGCACCCGAGGAGGCGATGGAGGCCCTTGCCCGGCGCGAAGGCTGCGTCGTCGTCAGGGACCTCAACGCCGACAGCGCGGGAGCGTGGCGCTGGCTCGAACAGGCCCGCCGCTGCGGCTTCGAGATTCCGCTGATCTGCATCAGGAATCCCTCGGCCGACAGGCTTCCGGAAGACGAGCCGACCCTGGTCACCGACCAGGCCCGTCCCCTGCCCTCGACCTACTACGACCCTCTGACCGGATTGCCCAACCGGGCGCTGTTCACCGAGTGGCTGGCGCGGGCGATCGAACGGGCCGAACAGCAGGACGGGTACCGGTTCGCGGTGCTCCTCCTCGACCTCGACCGATTCAAGATCGTCAACGACAGCCTGGGGCACGAGACAGGGGATCGCCTGCTGATCCGTGTCGCCCGGCGGCTGCTCGGCCACCTGCGCTTCTCCGACGCCGTGGCGCGCATCTCGGGCGACGAGTTCACGATCCTGCTCGACGACGTGGAGGACGCCAGCGACGCGGTGCGCATCGCCGAACGGGTTCACGCCGCCCTGAAAGATCCCTTCCTCGTCAGCGGGCAGGAGATCTTCCCCACCGTGAGCATCGGTATCGCACTGTCCGCCACCGGCTACGACCGCCCCGAGGAAATGCTTCAGGACGCCGAGACGGCCATGTACCGGGCCAAGGGCACCGAAGCGGGGTACGAGATTTTCGACCCGGAGATGCGTCGCAAGGCGCGGGACGTCCTGCTGCTCGAATCGGACCTGCGCGGCGCGATGGAACGACGGGAGTTCCAGCTCTACTACCAGCCGATCCTCTCGATGTCCGAGAGCAAGGTCCTGGGCTTCGAGGCCCTGCTGCGCTGGCATCACCCCGAACGCGGTTTCGTCTCCCCCGCCGAATTCATTCCCGTCGCGGAGGAGACCGGGTTGATCGTCCCCATCGGCGACTGGGTGCTCGAGGAGGCCTGCCGGCAACTCGCCCTGTGGCAGAAAGACTTGCCCCTGGCCCGCAACCTGACGATGAACGTCAACCTCTCCCGCAAGCAGCTGTGTGACGGTGACCTGGTCCGGCGGGTCGAGGAGATTCTCACCGCGACCCGGCTCGAGCCCTCCCATCTCAAGCTGGAGATCACCGAAAGCATGGTCATGGAACGGGAGCAGGCCGCGATCCAGGTTCTCGCCCGCCTGCGCAGCCTGGGCGTGTATCTCTGCGTCGACGACTTCGGCACCGGCTATTCGTCGCTTTCCTGCCTGCACCGCCTGCCGATCCAGACCATCAAGATCGATCGCTCTTTCGTCAGCCGCATGGGCCTCGACGTGGAGAGTTCGGAGATCGTGCGCACCATCGTCGCCCTGGCCCGCAACCTGAACAAGAAGGTCGTCGCCGAGGGCGTCGAGACCCTCGACCAGCTCTCGCGGCTCGAGGCGCTCGGCTGCGACCAGGCCCAGGGGTTCCTCTTCTCGAAGCCCGTCTGCGCCGGCGAGGCCGAAGCCTTGATCGAACGGGCCTACTTGTTGACTCCCACCGTGCGCTGAACAGCCCCCGTCAGACTCCCAGTCGATCGAGCGCGTTGTGCATCTGCACCCCGTGGACCAGGGTGATGCCCGCGTCCATCGCGGCGGCCACGTGAACGGCCTCGGTCATCTGCTCCGGGTCGGCACCGGCTTCCAGGCACGCTTCCGTGTAGGCGTCGATGCAGTAGGGGCATTGGCGCGAGTGGGCCACGGCCAGGGCGATCAGGGATTTCTCCCGGCGGGTCAGGGCACCGTCTTCACCGGTGACCTTGCCGTAGTAGTCGAAGAAGAGATCCATCAGTTCCTTGCGGAACTTGCCCACGTCCTTGAACTTCTTCAGATCCTCGGATTCGTAATAGTGCATGGTGTCCTCCGGGGGCGGACCGGGCGCCCCGTGTGGGGGAGAATGTCACGGCACGGACGCTGCGGCTACGGACAGCCTCCGCTGCCGCTGCGGGTCCCGCCCCCGCTTCCCGATCCCCAACCCCCGCGGCTGAGACCCAGTTCGAAGCGCACCAGGTAGAAGAAACCCGCCCCCGCCGAAGGCGAGTCGCCGTCCGGGTGATCGGCGGTGCTCGTATCGACGGAGTCGTCCTCGATACACAGGAGCGGGCCCAGGTCGACCCCCGACGCGTCCGCCCCCAGGGACGCGACATCCCCCCGCACCACGTCGTAGACAGCCCCTTCGCCTCCGGGCACGGCATCCCATTCGACCACGGTTTCGACCGTGTCCACCAGCCGGACTCCGCTCACCTCCCCCTGGCCTTGCAGGTCGAAGCCCAGCAGCAGGAAATCGTCGATCGCGCCCTCCACCACGTTTTCCGCGCCGTCGTCGGCGACCCGGAAGCGGAAGCGCGTATCGGCCCCGGGTTGCGCCACCGCGTCGAGCAAGACTTCCGTTCGCGTCCAGGCGGGCGCCGCGTCGGCCGTGGCGCTGGTCGTCCGCAGCGAGTCGAGCAGGAGCCAACTCGCCCCGCCGTCGGTGGAGACCTCCAGGTCGAAGCGATCGACGGGATCCGCCGCATCCTTGCGGAACCACCGGCGCCAGCCCACCCGCACCCCGTACCAGCCGGAGAGGTCGTAGGAGGGCGAGACCAGGCTCGTCACGCCTCCGTCCACGTCGTCGGACGTGAAGCCGGCCGCCGCCTGGTTGCCCGTGACCCACGCGTTGACGCCCCGCCCCGGTGTGCCGTCGAATCGGGGCGCGCCGAATTCCAGGTCGCCGAAGACGGCGTCCCCGTCGTGGGTGCCCTGGGGCTCGCCCCACTGCCACCGGCCGTCGGTGGCGGTATCACCGGGGAAACCGGAGGTCCAGGCGAGAGCCGTGGCCGGATCCTCGAAGTCTTCGCGCGCCAGCACGTTCGCTCCGGCCGGCTCGAGAGCGACGCCCAGGGGCACGTAGGGAGCATCGGCGACGGTCACGGGAATCACCGCCTCGGCGTATCCCGGCGCCCGCACCCGGAGGGTGTAGTCGCCCGGCACGACGATCAGGTGAAAGCGACCGGTATCCGCCCGGCTGGTGGGCTGGCGCCCGTCGGGAAGATTCATCTCGTCGAGGCTGATCTCCGCCTCGAGCGGCCGGCCGGTCAGTGCGTCGGTGACATGGCCGCCGACGGCGGGCCCTCCCATGCGCTCGATCAACCACTTCCATCCGGGGCGCTGCCCCTGCACCGTGGCGTCGCGATAGGTGCCGTAGTCGGGCCGGAAACCTCCTTCCGCCGCGTTGTTGACCTCGGTGACGAAGGCGATCGAACCGTTTTCCCGGTACTGGTTGTCCCGCCCGGTGCCGTCGACCCGCGAGCCGTAGGGAGCGGCGCTGAAACCCTGCCCGCCGTCCGCCTGCACCAGGCGCGCCGCGTAGTCCTCGGCGATGACCCGGCTGATGGAGGGATCGCCGCCCGGGATCGTGCTCAGCGTCGGCGAGAGCGAGGGATCGCAGGACAGGGCGTAAAAGACGTCTTCCCCGTAGGCGTGGTACTCCACGTCGAAAACCGGCCGCCAGGTGCGGCCCCACTCGATCAGGGCCTGGCTTTCGGGCTCGGAAAGCTCCCGGGGGCCACGATAGGTGGCCGAAGCGAAGAGACTCGACGACCCCCGGCATTGACCGCCCCAGCCCCACTGGTAGTTGCGGTTGAGATCCACGCCGTCCTGGCTGTCGATCGCGCCGTTGCCATCGTTGTCCCGCAGATTCTTGCGCCAGTTGTCGTCCACCTCGTGGACCCGGGCCACACCATCGGGATTGACCATCGGAACGCACCAGATCTGGTAGGTATCGACCATCGACGTGATCCGGGGATCCGTACCGTAGTTGTCGGTGAGTTGATCGATGGTGTCCATGACCACTTCGGGGGTCATCACCTCGCGGGCGTGATGAGCGGCGTTGAAAAGAATCGCCAGCTCGTCCTCGTCCCGGTCCGCGTTGTCCGAAATCATCAGCCCCCAAAGGGTCCGCCCCTCCACGCTCTGGCCCAGCGAGACCAGGCGCGTGATCGCCGGGTGGTCGGCGGCGACGGTTTCGAGAAAGGCCTGCACCTCGGCGGGGTCGTGGTAGCGGTCATCGGGCAGGGGACCGTCGAGATCCGCCCGGCCGCCACTGCCCTGCTCGAGGGGCCGGGGAGCCGGACGATGCTCGATCAGCACCAGGTGAAAGCCCCGCTCCACCAACCGTCGAAGCCCCCGTTCATCGGTGATCACCTCGACGCGGTCGCGCTCCAGATCGTGGCCCGCGATGTCGTACCCCATGGCCGAGAGCCGATCCCGGCCGGCCGCATCCGCCTCCACCAGCAGCCGCCAGACCGGCCCCTCGGCGGCGGCGCTTCCGCCGAACAGCACCAACACCCCCCACACCCACCACCAGCAGCGACCGCCCAGACTCCGGACCATGGGGATCTCCTCTGTCAAAGCCAGCCGCGAGTATACGTTCAAGGGCACGCCCGCGGCCGTCCGGCCGATCCCCGGTCAGGAGCCCGGCACCGGGCACGGCCCCTCGCCCGAATCGAAAGTGGTCGGCACCAGGCAAAGCATGACCAGCGGCTCCCGGGGGTGGGTGTTGACGTACTGGTGCAACGCCCCCGGGGGCACCAGGACCACGTCGCCGGCGCCGATCTCCCGCACCTCGCCATCGGCCTCCACGGTTCCGCGACCGGAGATGATGTAGTTCTCGTGCTCGTAGTCGTGCCGGTGCCGTGGCGTGTGACCGCCCACGCCGACGGTGAAATGACGCAGCGCGAAGTTGGGCGCGCCGTCGCGGCGCGAGATCATCATCCGCAGGGTGACCTCGCGGGCTCCTTCCAGTTCCATCGGCTCTGCGGGGGTCCGATCGACATTACGTACCAGCATGGGGCTTCTCCTCGTTTTTGGGGGTATGCTCGCCGGATGCCTACCACTTCCCGAGATCATATCCGCAACCTCGCCGTCATCGCCCACGTGGACCACGGCAAAACGACCCTGCTCGACGCCATGCTGCGCCAGGGGGGCGTCTTCAGGGACCATCAGGAGGTTCAGGATCGGGTGATGGACTCGATGGACCTCGAGCGCGAGCGGGGGATCACCATCCTGGCGAAGAACACCGCCATCGACTTCCGGGGAACGAGACTGAACATCGTCGACACCCCTGGACACTCCGACTTCGGCGGCGAGGTGGAGCGCGCGCTGCACATGGTCGACGGCGCCCTGCTCCTGGTCGACTCCAGCGAGGGCCCCCTGCCCCAAACCCGCTTCGTGCTGCTCAAGGCCCTGGCCGCGCGGCTTCCCCTGGTGCTGGTGGTGAACAAGATCGACCGTGCCGACGCCCGGGTCGAAGAGGTGATCTCCGAGGTCTACGACCTGCTGATCGACCTGGGAGCCACCGACGAGCAGATCGAGCTGCCGGTGCTGCTCACCGATGCGCGCCGGGGCGTGGCCCACCGCCGCCTGGACGACGGCTCGGAAAGCCTGCTGCCCCTGTTCGAAACGATCCTCGAGGCGATACCCGCTCCCCGGGGCGATCTCGAAGCCCCGCCGCGCTTCCTGGTCACCAACCTGGACTACGACCCCTACCTCGGTCAGCTCGCACTGGGCCGGCTGCTCGACGGTGTGCTGGAGACGGGACGGACCTACGCCCAGGCAAGGGAAGACGGTTCCCTGTGTCGTTTCCGCCTGTCGGCCCTGCTCGGCTTCCAGGGCCTGACGCGGGTCAAGGTCCCGCGCGCCGAAGCCGGTGAAATCGTGATGCTGGCCGGTATGGACGAAGTGCGCATCGGCGACACGATCACAGACCCCGACAACCCGGTGATCGAGCCGCGGATCTACGTCGACGAACCGACGGTATCGATGGTCTTCATGGTCAACGACGGCCCGTTCGCCGGCCGCGAAGGCAGCCGCGTCACCTCGCGCCAGATCAAGGACCGGCTGGAGAACGAGGTACGCCGCAACGTGGCCCTGGAACTCCGACCCACCGACCGGGCCGACGCGATCGAGGTCTGTGGCAGGGGCGAACTGCAACTGGCCGTGCTGCTCGAAACCATGCGCCGGGAAGGCTTCGAACTGCTGGTCTCCCGCCCCCGGGTGATCGAGCGCGAAGAGAACGGCCAGCGACTCGAACCCTTCGAGCGGATTCACCTGGACCTGCAGGAAGATTACGTCGGCGTGGTCACGGAGAAACTCTCCCTGCGCCGCAGTCGGATGGTCAATCTGGTCAATACCGGTTCGGGGCGCGCCCGGCTCGAGTTCATCTGTCCTTCGAGGGCGCTGATCGGCTTTCGCGGAGAGTTCCTCACCGATACCCGCGGCACCGGCGTGATCAACAGCCAGCTCGAAGGCTACGGACCCTGGGCCGGCGAGATTCCCCGGCGCAAGAGCGGCGCCATGGTGGCCGATCGACCGGGCCGCGTCACGGCCTACGCCAGCTACAGCCTCGAGGAGCGGGGCGAGATCTTCGTCTCCCCCGGTGACGAGGTCTACCAGGGGATGATCGTCGGCGAGCGCAACCGGGCCGGCGACCTGGATGTCAACATCGTGCGGGAAAAGAAGCTCACCAACATGCGCTCGGCCACCGCCGACACCTTCGTCACCCTGCGCCCCCCGCGGCGCATGGGCCTGGAGGCGGCGATCGAGTTCATCGCCGACGATGAGCTGGTGGAGATCACGCCCCAGGCCGTACGCCTGCGCAAGCGCACGCTCGACCCGTCCCGTCGCGAGGTCGAGCGCAAGCGCGCGCGCTCGGAAGCCGGCTAGCCGCGGGCTTCAGGCACCGTAGCGGCGAATCGCCCGATCCAGGCGCGAGAGCACCAAGAACAGGAACAGCGCCACCAGCGCCGAGACCCCTGACAACAGCAGGAAGAAGTAGAGGGGGTCCATCAGCCCCTGGATCGTACCGAAGAAGCCGGAAAACTTGTTCCCGATCGCCGTGGCCAGGAACCAGCCCCCCATGGCCAGG
This sequence comes from Acidobacteriota bacterium, assembly GCA_030949985.1. Taxonomy (NCBI): domain Bacteria; kingdom Pseudomonadati; phylum Acidobacteriota; species Acidobacteriota bacterium. The sequence goes on along the minus strand of JAUZRX010000051.1, from coordinate 33,598 downwards.
CCGACCAGTCTCCTGGGTGTCAGCTTGGTCACCAGTGACAGGCCCATGGGAGACAGGCAGAGTTCGCCGAGGGTGACGATCATGTAGAACGTCGCCAGGTAGAAGCCCGAGACCTTGACGGTTCCCGACCGGGTCATCAACCCCGCCAGGGCCATGAAAGCCAGCGCCGCCGCCGTGAGCAGAATGCCGTAGAGCAACTTGTGGGCCGTGGGTACCGGCTTGCCCCGCTTGACCCGCCACGCGAAGAAGGCCACCACCACCGGCGTGAGCAGGATGACGAAGAACGGATTCCAGGACTGGTAGACCTCGGGCGAAACCACGGTCAGAAACTCGCCGGGAGGCAGGAGCGCCGGCTCCTTGCCGTAGAGCCGCCGGTAGCCCTCATAGATGCTCTCGTAGGTATGGGCATCCACCACGAAGACCGCCATCGGACGGCCCTCCACCTCGCGCACGAAGGCGACCTGCCGGAGGGCCTCGGCCCCGTCGGGCACCGACACCGAGATCGAACGGACCCCGTGAGCGTCGGCGGTTTCCTCCACCGTGACCGTCCCCGAGGCGTAGACCGCGGCGGCGCGACGGGCCAGGGGGCCCTGAGCGCCCTCGCCGATCTCTTCGACCCGCACTTCCCCCGTCGCGGCGATGGCCCGCACCGCCTCCTCGTCGAGGCGCTGCTGACCGTACATGGCGGCCACCCGCGCATCTTCCACCACCAGCAGCGTGCGCGGGTCCGGCCGCGGCACGTCCTCGGCGGCATTGATGTAGTAGCGCGGCAGGGCTTCCTGGTGGGTCCACGTCAGCGCCCGGGTCACACCCCCCACCTGGCGATCGGTCTCGTCCCGCGCCCACTGGGTCATGGCACTGCCGTTGAGGTGGAGGATCATGAAGAACGCGCCACCCGCCACGAATATCGGCAGCAGCGCGAGTAGACCCGGGCGTTCCTCTTCCCTGGCCTTGAGCGCCAGCACCACGAAGAAGAGCAAGACGGGAATCGAACCGACGAGGAAACCGAAGTCGGAGGGGCTGACGACGCTCATCCCCACCTGGCGGGCGAAGAAATAGCCCGCCAGGCCCACCGCGAAGGCGGGAAGGATGATCTTGGCCAGCACCGCGCCGAAACCCATGTCCTCTTCGCTGTGTTCCGGCTGGCGATCGGCGTGGGCCAGGATGCGCCACTGGGTCGCCAGGATGACCACCGCCAACAGCACGCCGATGCCTGCCGCGCGAAAGGTCCACAACCAGCCGAAGACGTTACGCATCAGGGGCGCCACCAGCAGCGTGGCGAGCAACGCCCCGATATTGATGCCCATGTAGAAGATGTTGAAGCCCGCGTCCCGGCGAGGGTCACCCGGCTCGTAGAGGTTGCCGACCATCACCGAGATATTGGGCTTGAAGAAGCCGTTGCCCACGATCAGCCCGATCAGGCCGAGCACGAAGTAGGTGAAGCCCGGCACGCCCATCAGCAGCAGGCCGCCGCCCATCAGCAGCCCACCCAGGGCCACCGCCCGTCGATAGCCGAGGAAACGGTCCGCGATCATCCCGCCGATGAACGGTGTGAAGTAGACGAAGGCCAGGTAGAGGCCGTAGATCTCGTTGCCCTGCTGGGCCGGAAGGCCCAGGCCGCCCCGCTCCGTGTCGGTCGTATAGAGCAGCAGGATGCCGACCATCGTATAGAAGGCCAGCCGCTCCCACATCTCGGTGAAGAACAGCGGGAACAGTCCCTTGGGGTGTCCGAATGCCATCGGCCGCTCCTTCCGGAAGCGCAGCGGGGTCCAGGTCGAAGTCGTGCATCTTCTTCGATCGGGCACCCGATGGCAAGACCCTCGGGGAGCCGGGCGCCGTGACGCCTACGGCGCGGCGCAGCGCCCGGTCAACATGCACAGCCGGCCCGCACCGCACTGCACGTCCGGCGCCGACCCCGTGATGTCCCGCGCCCGGGCCTCGAGCAGTTCGAGAGCTTCGGTGGTGCTGACGAAGCCGAGTTTCTGCATCAGCAGGCTGGTGGCCCCGGCCACGTGGGCCGCGGCGAAGGAGGTGACGAAACCACCGCCGGAGAAGGTCGCCGTGCTCACGTCGGCCGGAGCGCAGAGCGCCGGCGAGGCCTCGCCTTCCAGGCCCCAGGGCGAGAAGGGTTCGACCTGATCGGCCGGCGAAGAGGTGCCCACCCCCACGACTCCGGGAGTGTCCGCCGGGATCATCCTGTTGCCGGCCGTGATCGAAAACGGGGGCTGGAAGCCCGCGGAGAGCTGGCCCGGCAGGGACAGGTTGTCCGCCGCCCAGTAGAGGTGGAAGCGGTTGTCCCCCAGGGCGAACTCGGCGAAGATCGCCAGCTCGTAGCACACGGTCCCGGTCCCCGGGTTGAACAGATCGAAGGTGTCCCAGGGATAGTCCCCCTCCTCCCCTCCCTGGAAGTTGTCGGGCAGCGAGGACGAGGTGTCGAAAAGCACCAGCTTGCCGTCGACCCGTTCCCAGAAATCGAGGGCGTAGTCCTCGGTGGTCTCCGGAATACCGTCATTGTCGGCGTCGACCCAATCGTCCCAGACCAGGTCGAAAAAGATGTAGTCTCCCGGACCGAGGCAGAACTCGTTGAGCCAGGTCTCCCCCGCCTGGGGGTCCTGGTCCGGCAACCACTGGTCCATGTAGCCGTCCGCGTCGAACTGGCCCCGGAAGAGGTGGTCGACCTGGTCGGCGAAGGGCCCGGTCCAGTGATCCCGGGCCGGGGCCGGGGTATCGGTGCCGTAGAGCAGAAAGCTGAGATAGTCGAGGTCACCCAGGTCGTTGATCCAGGTCACGCCCTGGGCGGTGAGTCGAGAGATCAGCCGGCTGTAGGGACCGCTGCCGAAGCCATCTCCACTGAGGCCGGGGGCCCATACCGCGCCTCCGACGACGATCGGCGCCAGGGGACCACCGCTTCCGGAACCCGCCAGGTAATCGATGGCCTGCTGGAAACTGGAGTAGCTGTCCGGATCCACCGCGACGAGAATCAGCTCGACGGTCGGGTTCATGTCGGTGACGATCTCCGCCAGCGCGGTGCCCGCGGCGAAACAAGGCGCCAGGGGATCGGCCGCCAGGCACCCCTCGATGTCCCACGCCGGAGCGAAGTCGGCGGTGGTCACCGCGGCCGGCAACTCGGTACCGAGAAGGTCCGCGTAACCGAAGAAGCCCGCGTCGACGATGGCGACGGTCACCGGGGTCTCCCGCTCCACACCGAACTCCGAGCTGTCGAAGGCCTGCCAGATATCGGCGCCGCTCAGGGGCACGCCCTCGGAAACCACGCTGCCCGCCGCCAGGCTACCCGCGCCCGCGGCCAGCACCCGCGACCGGTCGCTGTCACGCCCGGGTCGGCGCGCCAGGCGGGCCGCCTGCACCGTGCCCGCATCCTCGAGCCGGGACAGGCTGTCGTAGGGCACCCAGGCGGTGACCACCGCGTCTGTCGCGCGAATCACCTCCGCCGAGAGCCTCTCGAGATCGCGCTCGAGCCCCACCGCCCCCGGGCGAAGCAGAAGCTGCAGGCGGATGCGATCGCCGTCGAGCACTTCGAGGGTGTCCTCCCCCAGCAGGTGCGCCGGCAGGGCTGCGCCCCGGCGACTGGCCTGCACCAGCTCCCGGACCAGGGGGGAAAGCCGCCGCGGGCCCTGCGGGCGGTTCTTGGCCGCCACGACCCGTTGACGCCGCAGGCCGGAAAGGAGCGCGCCGGAACCCTGCCCCGGGTCGCGACCCAGCCGCCCCCCCAGACGGGCGAGACGGCTGGCCGCCAGCGGCGTCCGGTTCGAGACCCCGCGCGTGCGCACCTGGCCTCGGGGGGAAACCTGGCGGCGCGGCGACACGTGCGCGAGAGCCTCGCGCCGAGCCTGGGCGGCCGCCCGCCGGGAAGCGCTCCGCTCCACCGCGAAGACCGGCGGCAGCAGCAGGAACCAGGCGAGAAGCGCGACGAGAAGCCTCAACGACGGCTGCAGACGGGTGTTCATGGTCGATCCCCTAGAAGTAGTACCCGATGAGAATTGCGAAATGGAGGGAGTCGAGGTTGGTCGTCCACTCGCGGGTGCGACGGATCGTCGGCGGGACTTCGAGACTCCCCTCGCTGGTCGCTCCGAGAGCCTGGTAGCGCGTCTGAGCCTCGACGAACCAGCGACCGTCGGCCAGGTCGAAACGCAGCCCCAGTTCGGCGCTGAACCCCACCGAATCGACCGACCAGTCGGTATCGAGAACGAAGCCCACGTCGGGAACGACCCGCCGCTCGGCGTCGAAACTGTCGGCCAGCGGTGTGCCGACCCCCAGGCCCACGAAGGGAAAAAAGGCCAGGTCCGAACCCAGGGGGTACCAGCGCAGCACCGCCGAGCCCAACAGCACCGTGCCGTCACCGGGCATCAGCCAGGGAGCCGGGCCCTCCTGCATGCCGTCGGAACTGAAAGCCAGGGACTGGAGACGGAACCCCAGGTCCCATTTTGGTGAGAGCACATACCATCCTGTCGCCTCGAACCCGAGGGAGCCGGTGATCGGCGCATCCCCGTCGCCTGTCTGGACCAGTCCCGCCGAAGCCGCCCAGTGGCCGATGGGGGCGGCCGCCGGCGTCGCCGGGATCGTCAGCCACAGCAGCATCACGCAGACCGGCACGACCCTTCCAAGTACCCTCTCCATCACTCATCTCCGCGATCTCGTCCGTCGCCACGGGCTCCGGGCGAGACAGGTCGGGCGGCACCGGAACTCGACCGCCGGCCCGGGCCCTCCTCCACCACCCAATCTAGGGGGCGGCGGACGAAGCTGGCAATCCCGGGTGGCCGCGAATGTTCCCGGACACGCGCTTGGCCCCCCATTGTTGCAAGAAGCGGGCCGTCCCGCCCCCCCTCCCGGCAGGGTCAATCGGCGGCCTCGTTCTCCGCGGCTTCCAGTTGCTCGGCCTTCTCGGCCCAGGCGGCCGTCAGGACTTCGAGCCGGCGGGCCACCTCCCCGCGCTCGGCAGCCAGGAGCCCGAGGCGGGGGCCGTCCGCATGGACGGCGGGATCCGCCAGCCCGGCATCGATCTCCGCCAGGCGCTGTTCGGCGGCGTGGACCTCGTCTTCCAGGCGGGCGACCTCCTCCTGCAGGGGGCGCAGCCGGCGCCGGCGCGCCTGGAGGGCCTCGGCCCGCGCCCGGCGTCCGGCCCTCGAGCGGTGGTGCGCCGACGCCCGGCCCACCCGGGCCCCGGGCGACTCCACGCCGGCCGCGGCCACCGCGCTCCGGCGGGCCAACCACTGGCGCCAGCCCCCCTCCAGGCGCTCGACCCGGCCTCCTTCCACCACCAGGCTCTCGCGGGTCAGCCGCTCGAGGAAGACCCGGTCGTGGCTGACCACGATCAGGGTGCCCGGCCAGGCCTCCAGGGCCTGCTCCAGGGCCTCCCGCAGCGGCAGGTCCAGGTGATTGGTCGGCTCGTCGAGCATCAGCAGATGGCAGGGTTCGAGCAGCAGGCGGGCCAGGGCCAGGCGTGCCCGTTCCCCTCCCGACAGGGAACTCACCGGCCGGGAGATGTGTTCTTCTCCCAGGCCCAGGGTCCCCAGCGCACGACGCACCTGCTCGGGAGTGCGACCCGGCGCCGTGCGACCGGCCTGCTCGAAAACGCTGGCCGCCGGATCCATCGCCTCGAGCTGGTGCTGGTGGAAGCGGGCCACGAGCAGACCCCGGGCCACCTCGCGCCGCCCCGCGAGCGGGAAGAGATCGCCGGCCAGACCCCGCAACAGGGTGGTCTTGCCCGCACCGTTGGCGCCCAGCACGGCCAGGCGGTCCCCACGCCGGAGGTGCAGGTCGACCCCCTCGAGCACCGGCCGCCCGTCGAAGCCGAACGCGGCCTTCTCGAGACTCAACAACAGGTCCGGGCCCGGCGGCGGCGGCGGCCAGGAGAAGGACCAGCTCCAGGCCGGATCGAAGACCAGGGCGCGGCGTTGCCCGCGCACCTCCTCCAGGCGTCGTTTGCGGTCGGAAGCCTGGCTGGCCTTGGTCGCCTTGGCGCCGAAGCGCTCGACGAAGCGTCGCAGACGATCTTCCTCGGCGGCGAGCTGACGATCCCGGGCCTCGAGCTGTTCCCGCTCCGCCCGCCGGCGCCGGACCCAGGCCGAGTAGTCGCCCCGGGTGACCCGCAGACGACCCGCCACCAGGTCGGCGATGCGTTCCACCACCCGGTCGAGGAAGATGCGATCGTGGCTGACCACCACCACCGCCGCGGGCGAGGCCCCGAGATGGGCCTCGAGCCAGGCCAGGGCATCGAGGTCCAGGTGGTTGGTGGGCTCGTCGAGCAGCAGCAGGTCGGCACCGGACAGCAGCATCCGCGCCATCAGGACCCGCATCCTCCATCCCCCGGAGAGGGTGCCCACGGGAGCGTCGCAGGCCTCCCGGCTGAAGCCCAGGCCGCCGAGCACCACCCGGGCGCGGGCCTCGAGCCCATCGCCGCCGAACCACTCGAAAAGGGAGCGGCGCTCGCCATAGGTCGCCGCCACCTCGGCCAGGGCGGCGGCGTCTCCCCGGGCGTCGAGTTCCGCCATGCGCTCGGCCAGGGCCTCGATTTCCCGCCCCAGCTCCCGCACGTGATCGGCACCGGACAGGGCCGCTTCGAGCACCGAGGTCCGGGGGTGCAGTTCGGCCTCCACCTCCTGGGGCAGGTAGGCCACGTGCAGTCCCCGGCGGCGGCGGATCCGGCCCCGGTCAGGCTCGTCCACCCCGGCGATGATCCGTAGCAGGGTGGTCTTGCCGCAGCCGTTGGGCCCCACCAGGCCGATGCGGTCGCCCGGATGGATCGTCCAGCTGACGTCTTCGAAGAGGGTGCGTCCTCCCACCGAGCGGGAGATGGCGGCCAGGGAGAGCATGGCCCCAAGATTACTCGGCGGGGGCGCTGGAGGCTTGCGGGGCGGGCATCGAGCACCGGAGCTGGTGCAACGCCGCTCCCATGCCGGCGATGGTGAAGAACAGCCAGAGCAGCTCGCCCGCCACGGGAATGAAATCGACCACGAAGAACGCTCCCACCCCCACCACCAGGGCCAACGCCGGGTGCCCTTCGCCGCGCAGCAGGGGACGCAGCAGCATCTGGCCGGCGATCATCTTGCCCAGCAGCGAGCCGAAGTAGATCAACGCACCGAGAGCCGAGAGCAGTCCCAGGCTCAGCGGCAGGACGATCAGGCAGAGCAGAGAGAGCACGAGGGCCACCAGCAGGCAGACCAGGCCGACGCCGAAGCTCGAAACGAGCAGCGTGGCGCCCCCGGCATGGGCCAGCGACCCGTCCACGAAGGGGCGGAAGAAAAGCACCAGGAGCAGGCCGCCGAGCAGGGCGACGAAGGCCAGGTAGACGTGGAACGTCACCCGCGCCGCCGGCGAGAACGCGAGGAAGGAGTTGCCGCCGTCCTCCTCCGCCAACTCCTCGGGAGTCATCTCCACCTGCCGGATCTCGCCGTCCACGCTCCCCGCGGGGGGGGCCACCGTGTTGCGCGCCTTGTAGACCAGGTCCCCGGCGATATGGACGCCCGGCTCGAGGGTCAGTTCGTCGCACTCGACCCAGACATCGGCACCGAAGCTCCCCGAAAGACGGACGGCGGCCCCGTAGATCCGCACGGGGCCGGCCACATCGCCTTCGAGCGAGACATCGGCCGAGTAGATCAACAGCCCGCCGAGTGCGGAGCCGGCGGGCTCGAGATAGAAGCTGCCGACAAAGGCCAGCAGGTCTCCGGCGACCCGCCCTCCGACCCTCAACGACTCGCTGAAGACCCGCACGTCATCGGCCACCTCACCGTCGATTTCGACGTGGCGGGCGCAAACGTTGAGATCGCCGCTGACCCTGCCGCCGATATCGAGCTCGGGGGTCAGGACCGACAGGTCCCCCTCGACGACGCCCCGAATCGTGGTATCACCGGAAAAAGCGTAGGTGTCGCCCACATCGACCCGGTCGCTCTCCACCAGCAGCCTGCTCGCCTGGACGAACCGCGTGGTCCCCAGCCGCATCACCCGATCGGCGCACTCTTCCGCCTCGGCCGCGGAGATGCCGGCCAGGACCGCCAGCACGGTCGCCAGCATCGCGATGACGGGGCGGTTTCTCATCGGTCGTCGCACTCGCTCCGGAAAATGGCGCATCAGAGGAAAGTCCCTTGTCCAACAAAGCACCTTGGCCGTTCCACTGCCCCTCCCCAGTGGCGAGCGGTCGCCGCTTCGACCACCAGCGGTCGTCCCCGCCCGACGAGCGGTGCACGGCGAACAGCGCTCAAAACCCGATCTCCTCTCGCAGCGCCCGGGCCCGGCGGCGGCTGAGAGGGACACGAGTCCCCTGGCCATCGCTGAGTTCGAGCAGGAAGTTGCCGGATTCCGCGGGACGCACCGCGGCAATGGCGGCGAGGTTGACCAGCACCGAGCGGTGGGTCCGCCGGAACCCCAAAGGGGTGAGTTCCTCTTCCAGGCTCTGCAGGGTGCGCGGTACCAGGTAGGAGTGACCTTGCTTCCAGGCGAAGACCAGGGTGTGGTCCGCACTGACGTGACTGACCTCTTCCGGCGCGAGGAGCACGATCCGGCCCCGGCGACGGGCGACGATCCGCGGCGGCATGCCCGGCCGCTGGGCCAGCATCCCGGGAATCCCCGCCTGGACCTGCTCCCTTTCGAGGCGCCGCTCGACCCGGTCCAGGGCTTCCACCAGGCGATCGGAGGTGACCGGCTTGACCAGGTAGTCCACGGCATCCCGTTCGAAGGCGCGCACGGCGAAATCGTCGTAGGCGGTGACGAAGACCACCAGCGGCAGGGTTTCGAGACGCTCGAGCACGTCGAAGCCCTCGCCACCGGGAATCCGGATGTCGAGGAAGACCACCTGGGGGTCGTGATGGCGGATCTTGGTCACGGCGTCGCGCACCGTGTCCGCCTCGGCCAGCACGTCCACGCGTCCGGTCTCCTCGAGCAACCGCCTCAGCCGCCTCCGGGCCGGCGGCTCATCTTCGACGATCAGGGTTTTCAGCGTCATCGGTCAGTCTCCTTGGCTGGTCAACACGATGCGGGCGGTGGTCCCCGGGCCCGGCGCGGCGGGGCCCACGACCAGCCGACCCCCGCAGAAGGCGTCGACGCGGGAGGCCACGTTCTCGAGAGCATGGCCCTGTGGCCACTGGCCGTCGACAGCCCCGGGACCGGGTCCTTCGTCGCGGACTTCCAGCACCAGGCTTCCCGCCCGTCCCTCCTCGGCGCGAACGAGGACCCGGCCCTCGCCGGTCTCCGGGTCACGACCGTGCAACACGGCGTTCTCCACCAGGGGCTGGAGAATCAGCGGCGGCAGGGTTCGCGAGGCGAGTGACGCGTCGTAATCGACCTCGAAGCGCAGCTTGTCGCCGAAGCGGGCCTGCTCGATCTCCAGGTAGTCGCGAATGAAAGCCATTTCCTCGTCGAGTCGAACGGCCCGCTGGCTGCCCCGGCGGAACGCGTAGCGGAACAGGCCCGCGAAACGCTCGAGAAGATGCTCGGCGTAAGCTGGATCTTCCGAGACGTAAGCCGTGGCCGTGTTGAGCGCGTTGAAAAAGAAGTGGGGGTTGATCCGGGCTTGCAGGGCCTGGAGTTCGGCCCGGGCCGCCCGCTCGCGGGCCTGGGCCTGGGCCACCCGCTCGGCGGCCAGCATCGCCCGGGTGCGATCGAGCCGGCGGACCAGGTCCTCGTAGACGAAGACCAGCGCCCCGGCCACCAGGGCCAAAAGACCGTTGATCGAACCGACGAGAATCACGCTGCGAACGCTGCGGATCACGTACCAGGGATAAATCCAGAAGCCGAGCAAGGTGGCCGCGAACGCGCCGCCGACCAGGCTGAGCACCATCAGCGCGGCCCGCACCGGAAACGAGTAACCCACCAGGCGCGGCAGCACCTCGCGGCCCGTGACCACGGCCACCACCCCGGTGACCAGACCGCTGATCACTCCCAGCACCAGCAGCGGAGCCTCGACCCTCCCCTTTTCCAGCACCGAGGCCAGCACCGCGTTGAGGGCCCCGATGCCCCCGCCGAAGCCGCCGCCCAGGATCAGCTCCACGCTCATCCGCGCCAGCAGGCCGTCGCCGGCACCCCGCCCCGAACCGATCTCATCCCGCAGGCTGGTCATCGGGTCCCTCCCCGGGGAGAACGGCGGCCCCGGAACGGCGCACGACGAGCACGGTGGTGTCGTCCGCCGCAGGCTTGTCCCCGACCCAGGCGGCAAGGGCTTCGAGCACCCGCTCGAGCAGCGCCTCGGCTCCCTGTTCGTGATGGCGCCGGGCCAGATCCATCAGCCGCTGTTTGCCGAACTCCTCGTCGGCGCCGCTCTCCGGCGGCGCTTCCACCAGGCCGTCGGTGAACAGCAGCAGGGTCTCCCCGGGAGCCAGCCGGTCGGTCCCCTCCCGGTACGCCACCAGGTCGGTGATGCCCAGGGGCAGCCCCCCCCGGTCCAGTTCGCGCACCCCCGCGGGTCCCACCACCAGCGGAGGATGATGACCGGCCAGGCTGTAACGCAGGTCTCCCGTGGCGGGGTCGAGGTAGACGCACGCCAGGGTCACGAAACGACCGGGTCGGCCGCGCCGCCCCAGGGCGGCGGACAGGCGTTGATGGAGGCGGGCCGGGGAGGGCTCCCCCGGGGCCAGCGCCCGCACCAGCGACTGGAGGTTGGCCATCAAAAGGGCCGCGGCGATGCCCTTGCCCACCACGTCACCGACCACCAGGCCGAGCCGGCCTTCCGGCAACTCGAGAAAATCGATGCTGTCTCCCCCCACCGCGGCGGCCGGGCGACAGGTGAAGGCGATATCCAGCCCGGCGATCCGGGGAGAGGCCTCCGGCAGCAGCTCCTGTTGCACCTCCCGGGCCAGGGCCATTTCCCTTTCGAAAGCTTCCTTGACCCGCAGTTCTTCCCAGGCCCGCTCGAGGGAGCGCTTGAGGGAATCCCAGGCGATCAGAGCGACGGAGAGCATCACCGCCAACAGGGTATTGACCGCGACCAGGGCGAAAAAGGCCAGGGGCCGGGTGAAGATGATCCCCGGCCGGGTGGCCAGGGAAATCAGCCCCGCGAGCAACGCACCGCCCAACAGGGTCAGGACGATCATGCCGTAGTGCAGCAGGACCGGCAGGTGCTCGAAGTGGGGAAAGGCGTGGCGCGCCCCGACCACCGCGGTCAAGACGATCATCTCCACCGCCAGGATGTACTGCCAGACCAGCGACCACTGGATGGGCTGGCCCGCCACGGTGTGGGATAGCAGTTCCACCGTCAGACCGAAAACCGCCCCCGCCAGCGCGGCGCCGACGAACCACAACAGGAACCCGCGCACAGGGTGAACCACCCGGCGGAGCACCCGGCCGGTGGGCCAGGTGTGGATGCGGAGTAGGGGCTGACCCGTCAAGCTGGTCTCCGAAGAGAACGGTGATGGCGGTGGGCGGGGGGGTGCCTGTGCCGTACCCTACTACAACGTCCCCGGCACGCACCCGGTTGCATGGGAGGCCCGTCCACCGTACCTCTTGGGGGCCAGATGTCGGACAAGATGAGGGGTCGGGCCATGGAGCGGGAACTCTCGCATTTCGCCTTGCGCGGTGTGGGCAAGGCACTTCCGCAGCGCAGGCTTTCCAACGAGGAACTGGGGCGCGCCCTACGAACCGATCCACGATCGATCCGCGACCGCACCGGCATCGAACAGCGACGGATCGCCTCGACACGGGACACGGCCTCCAGCCTGGGAGCCCAGGCCGCCGTCCAGGCCCTCGAGCGGGCCGAACTCCCCGCCGAGGAACTGGACCTGGTCCTGCTCTCCACCTACACCCCCGACCACCTCCTCTGCCCCACGGGCCCCGCGCTGGCCCACCGCATCGGGGCCCACCGGGCGGGTGCGTTCGACATCAACGGGGCCTGTTCCGGCGGCGTGACAGCCCTGATGACCGCCTCCGCCCTGCTCGCCTCGGGTAGCTTCCGGCGCATCCTGGTCGTCACCGCGGACGTGACGACCAAGTACATTCGCCCGGACGATCCCAAGACCCGCCTGGTTTTCGGCGATGGAGCCTCGGCTCTCGTGCTCGAGACCCAGGGGGGGCGGGGGACCGGCTGGACCGTTCTGGCCAACCTGTTGGGTGCCGACGGCTCCGGCGCCGATCTCTTCCGGGTCGCGGCGGGCGGGTCGGTGCACCCCCCGATGCTCAACGGGGTGCGGCACGAAGCCGCGCCCTCCGTGGAGATGGACGGGCGAGCCGTCTTCCGCTTCGGCGTCGACCGGGGCATGCGGGTGATGGACGAACTCTGCGAGCGGGCCGGTATCCACCCCACCGAGGTTTCCTGGCTGATCCCCCACCAGGCCAACCTGCGGATGCTGACGTCGATGATCGGCCGCAGCGCCATCCCACCCGAACGCTGGGTGATCAACATCGAGAACTACGGCAACACCGCTTCCACCTCGGTGCCGCTGGCCCTGACCGAGCTGGTCGAATCCGGTCGAGTCCGGTCGGGAGACGTGATTCTGCTCGTGGCCTTCGGCGCCGGGCTGACCTGGAGCGGGATGGCCCTGAGGGTCGACTGAATTTTCGTCATCGGTGGAATCCCCCGGCCGGCGCGGCCTCCCAGCGCCGAGGCGATCCCGAACCGAAGCTAAACCGAATACATACAAAAACTTGACCGCGGTTTTTTTACAGCGAGAAGACCCGCCTGGTCTTTCCGGGCGCCGAAATTCATGGGACATTTTTTCCTGGACGCCGGCGCTCCTTCCCGCGTCCGTCTCTCTGCCCAGGCGCGGCGCGGGCTCTGGCCCCCACGTCGACTGACCTCCCGAGAATGCTGTTTTCAGCTCTGGAGCCTTCAGCCGCGCCACTTTTCCGGGCCTCCCCCCGACCGGCCCGCCGCAGCCATCGGGCGAAGCCGGGTAGAATGCACCGCCGTGAACGGGCCCAGACTCCTGATCCTGGCAGGGCTCCTGGCAAGCCTGCCGGCGCCGACCCCTGCCGCACCGGACGAGCTCCGGGAGCGCTACGTGCGCGCCCTGAGGACTCACCTGGCGGGCGACGCCCCGGCCGCCCTCGAGCAACTGGCGGAGCTGGCCGAGCGGGCCCCCGCCTCGATCCCGGTCCATCGCTCCCTGGCTCTCATGGCCCTCGAACAGGGCACGGAAGAAGCGACCCGCTGGTCCAAGGTCTTCCGCAAGCGTCTGCGCCGCACCCGGCGCGACGTGGGGGCCAGCGTAGGGCGCGCCTTGATCCTCGCCGCCTTCGACCGGCGCCGTGAGGCCCACAACCTGTTGCTTTCGGCCGTCATGGCCGGCGCCCGCAGCCCCCTGCTGGCCGAGCCCCTCTGTCGCACCTCTCCGGATCCCCCGGGGTTGCACGAGTGGATGGCCGCCCGAGCCCGGGCCATCGGCAAGGACCCCGATTTCGCCGCCCTGCGGGTGGAGACCCTGCTGGCCTGCGCCCAGCCCGCCGCGGCGGGAGAGGTTCTGGCGGCGGCGGTCTCCCGCTATCCCCAGAGTCGATGGCTGCTCACTCTCCACGCCGATCGCCTGCGGGCCGATGGCCGCTTTCGGGAAGCCGGCGCGGCGGCGGCCCTGGCGGTGGGCCTGCCGGGCATGCCCCAGGTGCCGGAAGTCCGAATCCCCGGCCGGCTGGCCCTGGCCCGGGCACTGATCGCCGCCCACCGACCGGATCCGGCGCGGGGCGTGCTGGCAACCCTCGGCCCCGTGGTCGCCCCCCGCGACACGCGCCGGCTGGAGGCGATGATCCAAGTAGTCTGGGCCGAACTGGAACTGGCCCGGGGCCGACCGCTGCGGGCCCTCGAGCGTCTGCCGACAGAGCCGCTGCCGGAAGCCTGGCGGACCGCGGCCGAAGCCGTCCGCACCCGCGCCCGGACCGGCCTGGGCCTCTCGCCCGTGCCGTTGCAGGCGCGGTCCGTCGGCGCCCTGGCCCTGGCCGACCGGGGGCAGTCCCTCGCCCTGTCCGCCGCGGCGAGCCGGGGCCCGGATCGAACGGCCCTCGCCCACCGCCTGGGGGAGGTGGCCGCCTCTCTCGCCGGCGCGGGGCTGGTACACCGCGCCGCGTTGCTCGAGACGGCCCAGGCCTTCCTGCTGGGGGAGGAGCCTGGACACCGGATCCTGGACAGGGCGCTCGGCCGCCTGGCGGCCGGCGGCGACCCCCGGCTCGAGGCCGCCGCACGAATCCTCCGGGCCTCCTGGGCTCTCGACCGGTCCGAACCTTCCGTGGCGCAAGAGCTGTGTCGGCTGGGGCCCCGGGCGGCCTCGGCGACCCCCGGCCGCCTGCTGGCCGCCATGCACCTGACCGCCGCCCGCGCGGCCCTGGCGGCCGGTGACGAGGAGGAGGCTTCCGCGGCGGTGGCCGAGGGCCTGCTCGATCTGCAGGAAGCCGACCTGACGCGCATCGTCGCGCCGGAGGAGCTGCGCCCCATCGAGGAGATGGAAGGCCGGCCGGCCCTGGCCCTGCCGGGAGTCGGTCTGGCCGCGGACCTGGCTGCCGGGCACCCGGTGGCGGCGGCCACCTCCCGGCTGCTGAAGAATCTCACCCGCACCTCCCGCGGCTGGTCGGTGCTCGACCGGAGCTGGGGGGAGAGCCCGGCGGAAATCGCTCGCAGCCTGCCGGGGGAAGCCTGCCTGGTGCTGGCCACCGCCGATCCCCGGGCGCCCTGGATCGCGATCGGCCCCGAAGGCGCCGCGGCGGCCCTGCCCCCCGGTGACCAGGCCCTCTCCCGACCCCCTTGCGCCGCCGCGAGCGTGCTGTACTGGGCGGGCCCCGCCGCCGCTCCGCCCGGGCTCACCTGGCCCGGCAGGCCGGACCTGCTGGTGGTGCGCGTGGTGCGCCCCGTGGCACTCCCCCGCAGCCCCGCCACGCCGACCGGCGCCCGCCGCCCCTGGCGGCTCGTGGGCCCCGGACCCCAGCGCCCCCTGCGCCGCCTGGTGGAGGACCTGGCCGGAGCCCCGGAGTTCCCGGGAAAGGCGGCTCCCGCCGGAGGCGAGGGACACTGGCCCCTGCACGTGGGAGCCGGCCTGGTCCCCCGCCGCTGGCCCCTGGCCACCGGGTGGCTGATCCCGCCGGCCGGCGCCGGAGAACGGGGCTGGATGGAGGTCGAGCGGCTCGGTCGACAGGCGGAGGCCCCGGATATCGAAGATGGGCTGGTGGTCGTGGGACTCCGGGCGGGAGCCGACCGGCTGGGCCTGCGGGTCCTGGCCGAAGCCGCCCTCGACGGCCCCCGCCGCTACGCGCTGCTCTCTGTCGAACCCCTCGAACCGGAGCAGGCCCAAACCCTGGCGGGGCTTCTGCCCGCCTGGGATCGCAACCCCCTGGCCGGCGCCGTTCGACTCGCGACCCGGCAGCCCCGCCTGGCCTCCCGCCTGACCCTGTGGACGGCCCCCGGAAGGCTCCCCTCGCCGGGGCGCTTTTCCCGGGCGGCGAGCCTGGCGCTGCTGGCCGCCATGGCCGCCGCCGCCGCCGGCCTCTATCTCTGGCTGCGCCGCCGGAGAATCCGCTGATCGGCGCCTTCCACCAGGGGCCTGGGCAGGCTCCAGCCGCCGTCCGCCAGCAAAATCGTGCCCGTCATCCAGGCCGCCGTCGGGCCGGCGAGCAGGCAGACCAGTTCGGCGATCTCCTCGGTCTTGCCGAAGCGCCCCAGGGGAATCTGCCCGCGCACGGCCTGTTCGATCTCTTCGCTGGGCCAGAGACGATCCGCCGCTCCCTGGGAGGTGAAGGGTCCGGGAGACACCGCGTTGACGCGAATACCCAGCTCGGCCCACTCGGCGGCCAGGGAACGGGTCATGGCTTCCACGCCGGCCTTGGCGCACACCGAGTGCACCACACCGGGCTTGCCATCCCGCGCGTAGGGCGCCGAGATGTTGACGATCGCCCCCCCCGTCTTTCTCATCTGCAGGGCCACCTCCCGGGACATGGTGAACACCCCGACCAGGGCGATGTCGATCACCGTCTCGAAGGCCTTGGGAGGCAGGGCCAGGGCGGGCCGCACGAAATTGCCGGCGGCATTGTTGACCAGGATGTCGATCCGGCCCCACTCCTCGCCGATCTCTCGCACCACCCGGCGCACGGCGCGATAGTCCCGCACGTCCAGTTCCCTCGAGATCACCTCGAATCCGTGTTTCGCGGCCCGGGACAGCAGTTCCTCGTGATGCGCGGTGTCACGGCTGACGCAAGCGACCCGTGCGCCCAGTTCACCGAGGCGGGTGGAAATCTCCAGGCCGAGACCCGTGCCCCCTCCCGTGACGATGGCGCACCGGCCCTCGAGAATCCCCCCGGGCAGCCACCGCGAACGGTCACTCATCGGGGCCAGGTCTCCGCCACGCGCTCGGTGTCCAGGTAGTCCTGGATCTCGACGACTTTGCCTCCCTCCTCGCGGAAGAGGGTCACACCGCGGTTGGCATAGGCCCGGCCATCGCGGGTCGTGCCCCGGTTGGTCCACTGGGCCACGGCCCGGTCACCGATCACTCCGACCCAGGAGAGGTCGAAGCGCAGGCCGCCGCGGAACAGGCGCTGGTTCTGGCGCAGGAAGACCCGCACGCGCCGGAGGCCCCGCACCTCGCCCCCGAAGCGGCGTCCGGGAAAGACCAGCAGGACGTCCTCGGCGAGCACCCGCTCGAGATCGTCGAAATCGGCGCGCTGCAACGCGTCGAAAAAACCCCGGATATCGTCCTCGGTCATGGACCGAGGATAGCCCTGAAGACGTCGGCGCAAAAGGCGAGCCCCCCGGCGGAGGGAAGCGGGCCTCCGACGGAGCCCCGAATCGAGCGTCTCAGCCGCCGAGGAAGAGTCCGCATGCGCCGCAGCAGCCATCGGCATCGAGGCGGGCGGCGGCCCCACAGGCGGGGCAAGGGCCGTCCGCCGCGGCGGCCGTCTCCTCCTCCGCTCCCGGCGCGATGACCTGGACGAACTCGGCGGCCAGGGTCGGCCGGTGCTCCTGGTGAAAGAAGGCCTCGGCCCGCTCCACGTCCCGCGCTTCGAGCAGCAGCAACAGCTCCGGGCGGCAGGAGGCGCCGCACTCGCCGGGAGATGCCGCGACGGAAGGAATCTGCCGGCGGGCCAGGGCGTCACGCAGTTCGCCGATACCGGCGGGCGAGCCCGAGAAGGCCGGCACCAGGTCCCGCCCGCGCAGCATCTCGGCCATGGCGCGGGGATCGGCGAAAGGATCGGCGGGCAGGCGGTCGTGTACCAGTTCCACCTGGCATTGCCCGCAGTGGGTGAAGCCGTCGCGGAACTCTCCCTGGCACTGGGGGCAGTAGGGCATGGCCGGATTCTACGCGGAGCCGAAGGCCCGCTCCAGTTCGCCGAGCAGAGCCGCCGGCCCCTCGAGGATCAGATCCGCGGGAAGATCCCGGGCCGCAGGCCCCAGCATCACCGCAAGGGCGCAGCCGGCCTCTCGAGCCGCCTGGAGATCCCAGCGGGTATCACCCACCATCATGCTTTCCTCCGGCCGGCGCCCCAGCCGCCGCAGGGCTTCGAGCAGGCTCTCACCCGAGGGCTTCCAGAGTCCCGAATCGCGGGTCAGCACCACGTCGAAGCGCAACGCGAAGCGCCGGAGAAGGGCCTGGGCGTTGGTTTCGGAGTTGTTCGTGACCAGCGCCAGGGCCATGCCGCGGTGACGCAGGAAGTCGAGCACTTCCCGGGCCCCGGCGATGATTTTCGCCCCCCGGGTGGCCTCCGCCTCGCGCTCTTCGAGGCGGGCCCAGCCGGCCCGACGGGCGGCGGGATCGCGGGCATTGAGTTCGTCGATCAACGAGTCACCATGGATCCCCAGCTCCCGGCGGATCGCGGGCCAGTCGTAGGGCGACGCGACCAGCGTGCCATCCAGGTCGAAAACCGCGGCACGCAGGCCACGCACACGTTGGCGAAAGATCGACATCGGCTACCCGCTCCTTTGCGGCATGGGGCGACGGCTGGCCATCTTGCCGGAAAATTCCGTCTCTCACCGCCCGCCCCGGCGGACCTTGCGTTCTGCTGACGCCCGCCGATATTGACCCCAGGGGATTTCCACGTGCGGGGGAGACCCGACCCAACACCCGGCCCCGGGGCGAACCCAGGCGGGCGGAGTTCCCATGAATTCGACCAGCCGCCAGGACGACAAGATGAAAAGGCGTAAACGGCTCGGTGACCTCCTCGTCGAGCGTGGCGTGATCACCCCCGCCCAATTGAGCAAGGCGCTCGTGCTGCACAAGAGTTCCGGCAAACCTCTCGGGGAGACCCTGGTCGAAATGGGGCTCCTCGACAGGCCGACCCTGTGTTCGATGCTCGGCGAATTGCTCGACACACCGGTGATCAATCTCGACGCGACCTACGGCGACCCCCAGATCCGCGACGTGATCCCCAAGGAGAAGGCCTTCGAACTGAAGGTGATCCCCCTCTTCCTGGTGGGCCATCAACTGACCGTCGCCCTGCACGACCCCTACAACCTGGCGAAACTCGGCGAACTGCGCTTTCTGACCGGCAAGGAGATTCTGCCCGTCCTCGCCCTCGAGAGCGACATCGAGCGGCATCTCACCCACTACTACGGCGAGATGGCGGAAGACGCCGAGGAACTCTGTGGCCTCGAATTCGAGGCCATGGAAGAGAACGAGGACTCCGACCTGGCGCTGAACGTCGAGGGCGAAGAGGAGGATCGTCCGGTCATCCGACTGGTCAACCTGATCATCGCCCGCGCCATCCAGGAACGGGCCTCCGACATTCATCTCGAGCCCCAGCAAGACAAGATGCAGGTGCGCTACCGCATCGACGGCAGCCTGCAGCCCAAGCCCTATGTCCTGGCCGACGCCGCCGTTCCAGCGCTGATATCGCGGGTCAAGATCCTCGCCCGAATCGACATTGCCGAAAAGCGCATGCCCCAGGACGGGAAGATCCGCATCCGCTACCGCGGACGCAACATCGATGTTCGCGTCTCGACCTTCCCCTCGATCCACGGCGAGAAGGTGGTCCTGCGCCTGCTGGACAAGGAACAGCAGAACTTCACTCTCGAAACGGTCGACATGTCCGACTCGATCCTCACCGCGTGGAAGTCGGTGCTGAACCGGCGCCAGGGGATCGTCCTCGTTACCGGCCCCACCGGATCCGGTAAGTCCTCGACGCTCTATGCCACGCTGCGGCACCTGCACCGCAGCGACGTCAACATCGTCACCCTGGAAGACCCGGTGGAGTACGAATTACCCGGCGTCACCCAGGCCCAGGTCCAGCCGGCGGTGGGATTCACCTTCGCCAAGGGCCTGCGCTCGATCCTCAGGCAGGATCCCGACATCATCCTGGTCGGCGAGATCCGCGACGAGGAAACCGCCCACATCGCCGTGCAGGCGGCCCAGACCGGCCACCTCGTTCTCGCCTCCCTCCACACCAACGACGCCCTGTCGGCCATCACGCGACTGCTCGACATGGGCCTGCCGCGCTACTTGATTTCGGCTTCCCTCGTCGCGGTGCTGGCCCAGCGGCTCGTTCGGCGCCTGTGCTCCCACTGTGCGCATCCCGTCGAGCCCACCGAGGACGAACGGCTCTACCTCGGCCCGTGGATCGAACGCGAGTCCCTGCCCTACCTGGCGGGAGCAGGATGCGACCGCTGCATGGGCATCGGCTACCGGGGCAGGATCGGTGTCCACGAACTCGTATCGATCGGCCCCCACATGCGGCGCCTCATCGCCCAGGGGGCCGCCGACGACGCCCTCGAAGCGATGGCCGCCGAGGAGGGATTCCGCCGGCTCTGGTGGGATGGCCTCGAGAAGGTGCGCGCCCGCTTGACATCCCTGAGAGAACTCGCCCGCCAGGCCGATCCGGATCACGCTGCACTCGAGAACGATACGGCCTCGCGATCCACCTCACGATCGCCCGGGGAGACCGATCATGCCGAAGTGTTGCACACACCCTGAGCGCCCCGTCCGGGCCGTCTGCAGTGCGTGCAGGCGAGACTTCTGCGACGAGTGCCTGATGGCGGGAAGCCATCCTCCCGTCTGCATCGAGTGCGCCATCGCCATCGCCGGGAGCCAGGTCGGCAGCAAGGCCGTCAACGGCCACGCACGCCGGTCGGTGGCCCCGGTCGACGGCAGCCGCCACCGGCGCACGGTCTTGCGGCTGCTCATCGCCGCCGGGTTGATCGTCGCGGCCGGAGAAATCGCGGCCATCCTGTGGCTCGGGCCTCCATCCCCGGGCAGCCTGCCGGGCAGCGGCGGTCCGTCCGTCGAGCGGTCCACCCTGGTCCAGCAGGCCGCCAACGCCTTTCTCCTCCAGGCGGGCCTCGAGGCCCACCGCCGACGCACCGGCGACTACCCGGAAGACCTGGCCGTCATCACGCACCGGCTGCCGCCGGCCATCGCCGGGAAAATTCTCGCCGACGGTATCGCCTACAGCAAGATCGAACAGGGGCGCTATCGCCTGCAAATCACCGCCGGCTCCACGCCGCTCATCCTCGAATCTCCTCCCCCCACCCCCCTGTTCGAGGAAGCCCAGCGATGATGATCCCTCATGGCAACCGCGGCCTGACCTTCGTCGAACTCTTCGTCGTCCTGGCCCTGCTGGCGCTGGTCAGCTCCCTGGCCGTGCCGGCCTATCGTTCGGCCATCTTCGCCGTCGAGCGAGCCCGCATGCAGAGCCAGATGAAGATGCTGATGAATGACGAGTCGCTCTACGAACGAGACCACGGCACCTTCTACCCCGAGCTTCCACACTTCGGATCCCGGGCCCTGGCCTGGGCGACCTTTGCGCACGACGAGCCGATGTTTCTCGCCGGCCAGAACGTCACCCTGCCGGCCGGCAACAGAAAATACACGTTTTCGGTGTTCCGCTTGGAATCCCATTTTCACGAACCGATCATCTTCGCCTGCGCTCACCCGTTCCTGGCCAACGACCTCGACGGCGATGACTGGCCCGACCTGTGGGTCAAGATCGGCCAGGGCCCGGCCCAACTCTACATCGACGACCTCACCGACACCGTGAAAGCTCCCCGGGGAGAGTAGCAGCCCGTTGATCAAGCCTTTTCGATGCAAGGGGCGGAGTTTGCGCAGTCAGCGCGCCCGACGGGACGAAGTCGTATCGGGCGCACGGCGGGTTTCGCCGGGTGTGCCGACCGCCGGAAACCCGGTTCCCCGCGCGGGAGGGGCT
Source organism: Acidobacteriota bacterium (assembly GCA_030949985.1). NCBI lineage: Bacteria > Pseudomonadati > Acidobacteriota > Acidobacteriota bacterium. Next base: position 12,553 of record JAUZRX010000051.1, on the reverse strand, counting down.
TTGCGGGCGGGCCTTTAGTCGCCCTCCCCCCCGCGATGCGGCGCGGCCGGGAACAGGCCGGCGAGATCCCGCCGCCGCACTCCCAACGCCCGCCCCCGCTGCAGGGCGGCGTCCACGTCGTAGCCCTGGTAACGGATGAGATAGGCCACCCACAGGTGCATGGCCCGGCCCGCGACGGCGCAATGCAGCAGGACATCCCCTGAGTGACGCCGCAGGACATCCTCCAGCCGGTCCACGGCCTCGGGGGAGTAGGGATAGTCCCGCCCACCGAGGGGAATCGGCACGTATTCCATCCCCAGTGCCTCGACGACCCCGGCCTCATCGAAAGGAACCGCCCGACGGTTGTTCATCTCGGCGGGGGTCCTGAGGTTCACCACCGCCTGCACGCCGCGCCGGGCCAGGGCCCGCAAGGCCGACTCGGAGGGCTGGCCGGTGATGAAAACCCTTCCGTCCTTCAGCACTTCCCGGCGGATCCCGTCGATCTCCCGGAAGGGTTTCGGCAGCGAGTCGGGATCGATCTCCAGCGCCACCGTGGACCGGGGCGTCCCGGACGGCGCCCGGAGCGCTTCCTCCGTGGCGCCCCCCCGCCCACAGGAGAAGATCCATCCCTTCAGCATCAGCAGGCCCACCATCATGGGCCAGAGCCTCTTCCGCATCGCTCCCTCCACGGCACCGGACCCGGCACCGCACCGCACCGAGGTTACCAGACCTTGCCGGCCGTTCCGGTCGCGATTCGACCTGCGACTCGGCGTCCCGCCGGGTACTGGCGCCCGCCGGGATTCGGCATTAGCGTCTGGACCTCGCAGGGCATTGCCAGCCCTGCCCCGGAGTCCTTGCCATGTCGTTGAGATGCCCTGCTGGTCTTCCTTTCCTGCTGCTCGCGGCCGCCGCCTTGCTTGCCGCCGGCTGCGCCGACCCGGCCCCCCGGGCGGAGAGCGCCGAGGCCGCGCCTCCGGCCCCTGCCGGCGACGGACCGATCGTCATCCCCGCCCCCCCGGAGAACGCCGGCACGGGCCCGGCGGCCCTGTCCTGGCAGGCCCCGGACCGGTGGATCGCCGAGACACCCGCCTCGACCATGCGCCGGGCGCAGTACCGGATCAGCGGCCCGGGAGGCGATGCCGAACTGGTCGTCTATTACTTCGGTCCCGGCCAGGGCGGCGACCCGATGGCCAACGTTCAGCGCTGGGCCCACCAGTTCACCCAGCCCGACGGCTCGCCGTCCTTCGAAGCGATGCAGGTCACCGACCTGGAGGGCACGGCGGTCCCGGTCAAGATGGTCGAAGTCACCGGCACCTACACCGGCGGCATGGGCTCGGGGCCGGGCGACGCCATGGACAACGCCATGCTGCTGGGAGCCATCGCCTCCGGCCCCGACGCTCCGTGGTTTTTCAAGATGACCGGACCCGAGGCCACGGTACGCTCTGAAAGGGAGGCCTTCATCGCCCTGCTGCGCGGAGTCCGCGCGGGGTCCTGAGCCTCCCCGGAGGACCGGCACCCGCGCCGTTCGGAGTCGCGGTGTTCCGCGGGGCCCAGGGCCTTGCCCCGGCCCCCGCCCGCGGGAGATGATCCCACTCGATATGAGCAAACAGATCGTGATCATCGGCGCCGGCGTGGTCGGCATGACCTGTGCGCGGCGCCTGTCCGCCGACGGTCACGACGTGGTGATGATCGAGCGGGACGGCGAGAAATCGCGAGAACTCCTCGACCGCCTCGACATCCAGGTGGTCACCGGTAACGGCTGCGCCCTGCCGGTCCTCAAGGAGGCCCGCCTCGACAGCGCAGACCTGCTGCTGGCGGTCACCGACTCCGACGAGGTGAACATGATCGCCTCGCTGATCGCCGGCGCCTCGTTCGACGTGCCGACCAAGGTGATCCGCCTGCGCCACCAGGACTACCTCGAGAACCTGCCCGATCTGACCCGCATCTGGTCCGGTCAGACCCACGCCATCAATCCCGACCAGGTGGCGGCACGACGCATCCTCTCGCTGATCCACGTGCCCGAGGCCGTGGACGTGGCGGAGTTGCTCGGCGGCCGAGTCCTGGTGGCGGCTTTCCGCATCGCCCGGAACTCTCCCCTGGCGGGTAAGACCCTGCGGGAGTTGCCGCGGATGTTTCCCCGCTACCGCTTCCTGATCCCGGTCATCTACCGCGCCGGGCGCGCCTTGCTCCCCGGCGGCGAATCCGCCATCGAGCCCGGCGACATCGCCTACTTCTCCTCCGAACCCGAAGGGATCATCAACATCCTGCGCATGATGGGGCGGGACGTCGACCGCCTGCCCCGCCTGGTCATCGGTGGCGGCGGGAATATCGGCCGACTGGTGGCCCGGGGGGCCCTCGAGCAAGGCCACAGCACGACGATTCTGCACAGAAACCGGCAGGAAGCCGAGAAGTTGGCCGTGGAGCTTCCGGACGCCTTCGTCATCCACGGCGACATTCTCGACGAGAGCATGCTGGCGGAAGCCGGCATCGAGCGCACGAACACCTTCATCGCCGCGACCAACGACCAGGAAACGAACCTGCTCTCGGCGGTGCTCGCCAAGCGCATGGGCTGTCCCCGGACGATCCCGCTGGTGGACAACACCACTTACCTGGCCGTGGCCGAGGGCATGGGCGTCGATGCCGTCGTCTCGCCGCGCCTGGCCTCGGTTTCGGAGATCCTGCGCTTCGTCCGCGGCACTCACTTCGAGGAGGTGGCCAGTCTTCCCCACGAGGCGGTGGAAATCTCCGTGATCGAGGTCGACGAGCGGTCGCCGCTGGCCGACCGTCCGCTGCGAGAGCTGAAACTCCCCGATGGCGTGATCTTCGCGGCGGTGGCCACGCCCGATCGCGTCTTCGTGCCCGGCGGCGACGACCGGATCCCCCGGGGGTCGAGGGCCGTGGTCTTCGTCCTGGCCGAGGCCTCGGAAAAGTTCGTGAGCTTCGTCGAAGATGCCTGAACCGGACCGGTCCAGAAGATGCATCTCCGGCTGAACCTGCGCATCCTCGCCGCCCTGGCGGCGCTGATGACCACTTTCCTCCTGCTGCCCGCGGGCCTGGCCATCATCCTCGGCGAGAGCCCGGCCCCGTTCCTCTCGGCGCTGGCCGTCAGTGCGGGCCTCGTTCTCGCCTTTTTCCTGCCGAGCCGGGGTGCGCCGCGCGCCCTGTCCACCCGCGACGGCTTCATCGTCGTCACCTCGGGATGGATCGTCGCATCGGCGATCTCGGCCCTGCCCTTCGTCTTCGCCGGCGCCCTGGCTCCGACGGACGCCTGGTTCGAGGCGGTCTCGGGCATCACCACCACCGGCTCGACCGTCATCACCGATATCGAGGCCCTGCCCCAGAGCCTGCTCTTCTGGCGCTCGTTCACCCAGTGGATCGGCGGGATGGGCATCATCCTCTTCACCATCGCCATCCTCCCCCTGCTCGGTGTCGGCGGCATGCAACTCTTCAAGGCCGAGGTCCCGGGGCCCGTGGCGGACAAGATCGCGCCGCGGCTGGCCGTCACGGCACGCTATCTCTGGTACATCTACGTCGGCCTGACACTGGCCGAAGCCATGGCGCTGAAGTTGGGCGGCATGCCCCTTCTCGAAGCCTTCGACCATGCCTTCACGACCCTCGCCACGGGGGGCTTCTCGCCCCGCAACGCGTCGATCGCCGCCTATGCCAGCCCCTACCTGCGCGCGGTGATCATCGTTTTCATGTTCATGGCCGGGATGAACTTCGTGCTGCACTTCAAGGTCGTCTCGGGGCGCGGCCGGGAGGTGCTGCGGGATCCCGAGTTCCGCTGGTACATCACCTTGACCCTGGTCTTCTTCCTCCCCACCTGGATCGGTCTTGCGGCCCACGGCGCGCCGCTGCTTCGCGCTGGAGAGGACGCCCTGTTCACGGTGGTCTCCCTGATGACCACGACAGGCTACGCGACGGCGGACTATGAGCTCTGGCCGGTGGGCATGCAGGGCCCGATCGTCCTGCTGCTGATCCTCGGCGGCATGGCCGGCTCCACCGGCGGCGGTGTCAAGACCCTGCGCACGCTGCTCGCCTTCCGCGGCCTGCGTTCCTCGTTTCGGCGGATGGAAAGCCCGCACGCCGTACGCCCGGTGACCTACCATGGCCGCGCCGTGCCCCCGGAAGTCATGGCGGCAGTGTGGGGTTTCTTCGCGGCCTACCTGACCCTGGCCGCCATCGGCAGCCTGATCCTCAACGCCGGCGGCATCGACCTGGTCACTTCGTGGAGCGCCGCCCTGACGGCCCTGGGGAACGTCGGGCCGGGACTGGCCGGGGTGGGCCCCACCGACCATTTCGCCTGGCTGTCGGCATACGACAAACTCGTGCTCTCGTTCTTGATGCTTTGCGGCCGCCTCGAACTCTACACGGTGCTGCTGGTCTTCTCGCCCGGCTTCTGGCGCCGCTGAAGAAAGCCACGACTCGCACCGTGCCCGCCCGGGCGGGCCGGGGGCGACGGGGCGGGCATCGCCCTCGTCCGTTGATCCGGCGGCACTTTGCCCGTAGTTTCTGGGACCGAGCACCGCAAACGGGGAGCGTCCGAATGATGCGATACATGGTCTGTGGACTCCTGTGGGCCCTCGCCGGCCTGCTTCCGGCCCTGGCCGCGGAAGACCCGCTGACGGCCACCTACATCCACGGCATCACCCCCGAGACGGCCCGGCGGGCCGTGGGCGCCGAGGCCGGCGAGCGGCTGCTCGCAGCCCTTGCCGACCCCACGTTCCCGCGGCGCGACAACATCGTCGCCTTCCTCGCCCACCTCGGCGGCCCGCAGGCCACCGGGGCCCTGGCCCGGCTGCTGACGGATCCTCCCGCCGATCCCCGCAGGCCGGAGGAGGAGCGGGCCCTGCTGCTCGCTCCCCAGGCCCTGGGCCGCATCGCCGCCCGCGGCGACAGCCACGCCCTCGACCTGTTACTGCGCATGACCGCCGCCACCCCGGACGAGAGCCTGCTGGCCTCGTCCCGCCGCTTCGAGACCCCGACCGACTGGCGTGACGCCCTGATCGAGGCGGCGGTGCGGGGGCTGGGCTGGTCGGGACTCCCCGCGGCCCGGAACCGCGTCTCCGACATCGCCCTCGGGCGCCTGGTGCCCGGGGGCATGAGCCGCGACCCGGCCGAAGCCGCCCTGGCGGCCCTCGAACTGCTGAAAAGCGTGGAACGCTCCGGTGTCTTGCCGACACCTTCCGTTGCCGCCGGTCCCCGGGCCACGGGCGACGGGTGGGGCGAAATCGATCCGGGGGGAGCCCCCTCCCCGCCGGGAGCCGAGGCCTTCGACCCCGCCGGTCGCGTGCACCGCAACGACATCACCTACGCCAATCATGTCAGCATCTCGAATCCCATGGACAACGGCCGCCTCGACGCGATCCTCGAGGAGGCCTCCCTCCGCGCCGGCCGGTCCGACTACTCGGGAGACGTGGGCTGCTGCATCACCGTGGCCCGCTCGGGCAACGCCAGGAGCTTCGGCAGCACCGGTGACGGGCTGGACGTGATCGACGACAGCGCGGAACTCAACGCGGTACTCAACGACTCGGTCGCGCGGGCCAAGGTGGTCCGCGCCATCAACTGGTGCGGCGGTCCCGGCTTCAACATCATCGGTTGCGCCTGGACCCCCGGCAACGGCCTGGCGGTGGTCCGCACCAGCGGCTTCGGCACCGAGGCCGTGTTGTGGATCCACGAGTACGGGCACAACACGGGCCTGCCCCACGCCAACGACAGCCGGCAGATCATGTACGGCACCGACAACGGCGCCAACCGCGGACTGGTCCAGGCGGAATGCGACACCTACCACAACCCTTCGTTCCTCGCCGGCGCCTCGGTGACGGACATCGGCGTCTGCAGCGACGATGACGGCGACGAGGTGCAGGACCTGATCGACAACTGCCCCACCGTGGCCAACAACAACCAGGCGGACGCGGATGGCGACGACCTGGGGGACGTCTGCGACAACTGCGTCAACACCAGCAACCCCGACCAGGCCGACTTCGACGCCGACGGAGCCGGCGACGCCTGCGACGCCGATGACGACAACGACGGCGTCGATGACGCCGCCGACTGCGCCCCACTCGACGCCTCCGTTTCCGCGGTGGCCGGCGAGGCGGACAACGTCGCGTGGGCGGCGCCGAGCAAGGTCACCCTGACCTGGACCCCCGGCAGCCAGGCCGCCTTTTCCAATGTCTACCGGGGCGACTTCGCCATCACCTTCGACGCCTCGTGGAACTGCCTGGCCGCCGACATCGCCGGCTCGAGCCATGACGACACGGACACACCGGCGACGGCCGCGGGTTTCCATTACCTGGTGACCAGCGAGAACATCTGCGGCGAATCCACTCCCGGCAGCGCGAGCGACGGATCTTCCCGCAGCCTGAACGCCTGTCCCTGAGTCCGCGAGTCCGCCGGGCGGACCGGCGGCCGTTGCAACCCGGCGGGCCCCGTGCAATCGTCTTCCGGCTGGAGGCGATCGCCATGTCCGAGTCCATCGCACCCGCCCCGGATCGGGGCGCCATCGTCGCTCTCGCCTTCGGGACCACGGTGGCCATGTGGGCCGTAGGCTATTTCTGCCGCATCCCCCCGGCCCGGGTCCCCAGTCCCCTGCTGCTGGGCGGCCTGCTGGCCCTGGTCTTCGCCGGCGGCGTGGTCGCCGGCAAGACCACCGGGCGGGGCGCGGCGGCCGGGCTGGCCACGGGCCTGCTCGCCGCCGTCCTCAACATGCTGATCCTCGGCAGCCTCCTGTCGGGCGATGCTCCGGGCACCCTGGCCCCCTCGGCCCTCTGGTGGTTCCCCGGCGCCCTGGCGCTGGGCGCCGCGCTGGGCGCCGTCGGCGGCTGGGTCGGATCGCGTCGGCGAGGGGCCGCGACCCGGGAACTCAACTGGCTGTGGCTGCTGGTCGTCGTCGACCTGGTCGCCACGGGCCTGCTGATCGGCGTGGGCGGCCTGGTCACCAGCTGGGAGGCGGGCCTGGCCGTCGTCGACTGGCCGAATTCCTTCGGCTACAACATGTTTCTCTATCCGCTGTCGCGCATGACCGGGGGCATCTACTACGAGCATGCCCACCGCCTGTTCGGCTCGCTGGTCGGACTGACCACCCTGGTGCTGGCCTTCCGCTTCTTCCGCGACGAGCGCGGCCGGCGCTGGCGATGGCTCGCCCTGGCCGCCCTGGTGATGGTGGCCGTGCAAGGACTTCTCGGCGGCCTGCGGGTCACCGGCAAACTGACTCTCACGACCGATCCCTCCCAGGTTTCACCCAGCCTGACCCTGGCCATGGTCCATGGAGTCTTCGGGCAGCTCTTCCTGTCGGTGCTCGCCGCCCTGGCGGCCTTCACCTCCACCGCCTGGAGTCGGGCGACCCCCACGCCCCACCCCTCCGCCCGCCTCGATCAGAGGCTCTCCGCGGGGCTGGCCGTGGTGGTCGTGATCCAGCTCATGCTCGGCGCCCTGGTCCGTCACGTGGAAAGTCAGCAAATGGACGCGGGCATCGTGACCCACGTTTCCCTGGCCGGCCTGGTGGCGGTCGCCGCGCTGATCGCCGGCCTGCGCGCGTGGGGCGCCCACCGGGAGATCCCGATTCTCCGGCGGCTCGGCGCCTGGCTGTTGTGGATCATGCCGCTCCAGCTTCTGCTGGGACTCGGCGCCCTGGTGGCCGTGCTCTTCCGCGGCGGCCGGGGCGAGCCCTCCTGGACCGAGGTACTGGTCGCCACGGCCCATCAGCTCAACGGCGCCCTGCTACTGGGCCTGTGCGTGCTTCTCGCCTGCTGGACCCGTCGCCTGCTCAGAACTCCGGCCTAACGGCCCGCTCAAAGCGCCCTTCTCGCGCAAAGAGCCGATCTTCCCGGGTCGGCGCACCCGGCCGACAAGGGCGAGCCCGGCTCACCCGGCAGGGATCCACCCGGCGCTCGAGATGCCACACGGCTTCCCCCGCAAGCGCCGCCGCTCGCGTCACCCGGCGGCCCGGCCGATAGTGGCGCAGCCGGCTCGAAAGGCGGTGCCAGGATCTCTCGACCCGCAGGAAGCGCTCGGCCACCTCCCGGCGATCCAGCCCGCGTCTGCGGGTGGCGCGGTAGAGTCGGCGCGTGTGTCGTTCGAAGTCCTCCGCGGCCCCGACCAGCGCGGCGTGTTCGAAACGGCTCGGGGGCCGCCAGGCGTGCTCGACGGCGACGCGCAGGCGTCGCGCCGCCACGACCAGCCCGCCGGCCTCGACTTCCACCCGGACGGCGGGCGGCCGGCGGAAACGATGGTGGTGCTCCCGGTCGGCGAGAGCCGGTCCGGCGGTGAAGAGCAGCGGCAGGGAGACAATCAGCAGGCTTCGGGGGCGCATGGTCGGCTCCTTTCGGGGACTGGACCCTCGAAAGCCGCAAAAGGCGCGCCAAGGGGCCGAAACGCATGCTTTCAGCGGCTTGCGGGCGTTTTCCGGACCGGCGTGTCCACCTTTTCCCCCCACACCGTCCATCGACGGGGACGGGGCGGGATCCGGGAGGCGTCAAACCGGGGCCGGCTGACGGCGGAGTCGGTCGCGCCCCTCCACGGCGAAGTGGGCGAGGGACGAGTCCGAGCAGTGCTGGAGGATGAAGTCGTAAATGCCGGCGGCGTCTTCCCGGCTTTTCCCGTCACGCTCCATCATCTCCGCGACCTGGAGCAATCCCCGGATCGCCTCGGAGCGTCCGGGCTCGACCCGCAACACCTGGACATAGATCCGGGCGGAAGCCCGCGTTTCCCCTGCGGGCTTGAGGGCTCCGGCCAGGGTCAGCAGGACCTCGATCCCAAGACCGGCGTCCCGACCGAGGGAGAGATCCCCGGCGAGCAGGGCCGCGGCCCGCTCCACCCGGCTTTGCCGGAGAAAGAGAGGCAACGCCTCGACGCGCAAGGCGCGGGCCCGTTGCGGTTGTTGCCGCCGATCATGGAGTTCCGCCAACGCGGCGAGCAACTCCGGGTGGGGCTCGTGAGACGCGCGATAACGCTCGAGCGCGGCGACGGCGCCCTCGAGATCGTCCTCGGCCCGGTGCCGGGCGATGGCGATGACCGCTTCGACGTCCATCAGAAGACTCCCCTCGACCCGGCCGGCGCGGAGGAGCGATGCCGAGGAAGTGGCCGCGGGAAAGGACCCGGGCGGACCGGGGAAACCGGCGCGGGAAGCCCGCCGGCAAGGACGCGGGGCGAACCGGATCCGCAGGCGGGAGACTCTCCGGGCATCCTGCCGGCCGCATGGTCGAAAGCACTGACCCCTTCGTAGTTCATCGATCCCGGTCCCGCGGCGCAGCCCCCCTTGCTCAGATCGGCCGGGATCGTCGATTCTTGAGCTCTCAGCGGCCCGAAAAACGAGGGGGACGCTTTTCCACGAAGGCGCTGAGAGCCTCGCGCCGGTCCTCGGTGGGCAGCACCCGCTGGTAGCAGGCCTGTTCGACGGCCAGGCCGGCTTCGAGACTGCCCGCGCCGAGTCCCGCATCGATGGCGGTCTTGGCCGCCCGCAGGGCCACGGGGCCGCAGCGCGCCATGGCGCGGGCCTGCTCGAGGGCGGCTTCCTCGAGCCGATCGTCATCGACCACCCAGTCCACGATACGGTCGGCCAGGGCGTCGTCCGCGGTGCCCACCCGGGCGGAGAAAATCCACTTCTTGGCCACCGCGGGCCCCGCGATGCGAGCCATGCGCTGAGTCCCCCCGGCACCCGGGATGATGGCCAGCGAACATTCGGTCAACCCGAGTTTCGCCGACCGTGCGGCGATGCGCAGGTCGCAGGCCAGGGCCAGTTCGAGGCCTCCCCCCAACGCCGCGCCGGAGATCACCGCCAGGGTGGGCTGGGGCAAGCCGGCGACAGCTCGGGTCAGCGCGCCGATACCCGCCACCGTGGCCCGCACCTCGCTCTCGCTCATGCCGCGGCGCTCTTTGAGATCGGCTCCCGCACAAAAAGCCCGACCCCGGGCGGCGATGAGAATCACCCGTGCGGCGGCATCACGCCCCACCTGGTCGACTTCTTCGCGCAACCGGGCCACCAGGGCCCGGGACAGGGCGTTGACGGGGGGGCGATCGAGAACCAGGCGGGCGACCCCCGCGACGGGCTCGTCCCGGTGGACCCAGCGGGAGGCGTCAGACTCGTTGCCCATGGAGACCCTCTTGGCAGGAGAGGCGGGTTGCGGGCAGGATCTTCGCATGACCTCGCCTCGAATACCATGGTGGGCGATGGCCCTCGCATGGCTCAGCGCCGGTCTCGCCCCGACGGTTCCGGCCTGGGGGGCCCAACGGCTTCCCGTGGTCTACGACAGTGACTACGACGGCTATGTGCCGGTCGTCGATGGTATCGCAAGACCCGACCTGGCGGCCCGGGACGGACGCCTGCCAACCTCGGCGCGGACCGCCCGGCGCCGCGGGAAACGGGCGCTGCGCAAAGCGGCGGACGCGCCCGTCACCCACCGGCTGCTTCTGCCGCGGGAAGGCGCACCGCTCGATGAGCCCCTCCCGCGGCGTTTCCTCAAGCGGCGGGCCATCGTCACCGACCTGCTGGTGCTCGGCGAGCACGAACAGCCCATCGAGGGCGCCCGTGTCTATCGCTACCACGATCCTTCCTTCTACGGCGTCAGCGAAGCCCCGGACGGCGCCCGTCTTTTCGGCCTGCGGCGTTGGTTGCCCTACCCCTTCCCGGCCGTCCACGCCCTGGAACTGGTACGCGACCTGGATCCCTGGTGGCGCCAGTCCGGCTACACGGCGGTGCAGCGGGCCTCGGGACGCTGGTCGCCCGACCACCATCCTTTCGGCACCGGTTTTCAGGCCCTGCCCCGGCTCCCCATCGAATACCTGGGACGGACCGGCACGAGCGGCACCCTGCGCTCGATCAGCGGCATCTTCGACATGGCCGATCCGCGGCGCTTTCCCGGCTCGATCTTCCCCCGCAAGGTACGGGTCGGCTTCGTCGTGGTCGCCGAGGGCTACCAGCCGGGGTTGAGCGAACTCCAGTACACCCAAGGCGGCGTGACCGAACGTCGCACCGTGCACCTGCTGAAAAACAAGGAGCACGCCGTGCTGGGCTCGCTCCGCCTGCGGGTGGCCGCCCTGCTGGTCGACGGCCTGGCCCTGGCCGATCGCAGCCCGGAAGACATCGACCGCGCTCTCGACCGCTTCGTCGAGCGGCTCGAGGGCGACAGCGCACGGCTGGAAAAGACCGCCCGCCGGGCCGCCCTGGCCAAGGTGCGCTCCCTGCTCCTGGCCCGGTTGCTGCGGCGGGCGGGCGCCGAACTGCGGGTGCCGCTGGCCCGGCGGGGCCTGCAAGCCGAACCGGACGCCCTGGCCTGGAAGCTCCTGCTGGCCCGCGAACTGATCGTCGCCGAGCGGCGACAGGCGCACTGGAGTCAACGGGTCGCGCCGCGCACGCCCAACCGCATCGAGGCCCGCCGGCTGCTCGAGGCGGCGATCCGGCAGCAGCCCCGCTGTCTGCCCGCTTTCGTCCTGCTCGACGGGCTCCTGGTCGAAACGGGCGCCGCAGCCGGGACCCGGCGAGCCTGGCTCGAACGCCTGCTCGAAGTCCTGCCTTTCGACGCCTGGGGCCGGGCCCGACTGGCCGCCATCGACCTCGAAGCCTCCCGCATCGTCGAGTCCTTCGATCACCTGCGCTATACCTGGATGACCCAGCGCGCCCTGCGGGGAGACCGCGAACTGGCCCTGGCCCTGGCCCGCTACTACTGGCACCTGGGCCTACCGGAAAAGTCGGGAAGTTTCGTCTGGCTCCACACGGGCCACGCCCCGGAAGACCCCTTGCATCCCCTGCCCGAAGAACCCGACGGGATTCCGGTCCGGGACGAAGGCGCGGTGCCTTGAGTCGACCCGGGCAGCCGCGCAACCGGAGCAAGGCCGTCGTGCGCTTCGAGCGGCGCGACGGGCTGGAGGTGGCGGTCAAGGACTACCGACAGGCGGGCCCGTGGCTGCGGCGGCTCTACGGCCGCCCGTGCCTCGACCGCGAGGAGAGGGCCTATCGCCGACTGGCGGGACTGGAAGAAATCCCGCGACTGATCGCCCGAGAAGGTCCGGACCGCCTGGTCCTCGAAAGGGTTCCAGGCCGTTGCCTGTCGGAATGGGCCGCCCCGGATCTCCCCCCCGGGCTCTGCGAACGCCTCGACCGGGCGCTGCTCCGATGCCACCGGCGGGGTGTGGCCCTCGTGGATCTGCACCGGTCCAACGTGCTGGTCGCGGAAGACGGCCGCCTCTGGCTGGTGGACTTCGCCCTCGCCCGAACCCGCCCCGCGACCCGGCCGGACCCGCTGCAACGGGCTCTCTTCCGCCTCGACCACATCGCCGCCGAGCGCATTCGGGCGCACCTCGAAGGCCGACCGGCCGAGCTGCCGGGGGGCCTGGTCGGCCGACTCTACCGCGCCGGTCGATGGCTGGCCCGGCACCGACGACCCCGTTGACCCCCACCGTGGAGCGAAGAATGTACCCCGTGGCCCCGGGGGCCGGGGGGGGCGCAAGCCGCCGGGGGTGTCCGGACCCTGTCCGCGGCACCTGTCCGCATGCGGACGCCTCGTCCCCAAACTCCGCGCCCGAGCGCGGGTTCAAACTGGCCCCGCTCTTGCTCTCCCACGGGGCATGGACTGGC